>JASJAX010000109.1 GCA_030066755.1 Acidimicrobiia bacterium | reverse complement strand
GCCTCACCAATCGCCCGGTACGGAAGGCCAAAGTCAACCGTCGGACCGAACCGAGCGAACGCCTCAGCCTCACCGATCGTCCGGTAGGAGAGTCCGGCATCAACGATCGGAGCGAACCGAGCCAACGCCTCAGCCTCACCAATCGCCCGGTACGGAAGGCCAAAGTCAACCGTCGGACCGAACCGAGCGAACGCCTCGGCCTCGCCAATCGTCCGGTACGTCAGACCGAAGTCGACGATCGGGGCGAAACGAGCCAACGCTTCGGACTCACCGATCACCCGGTACGACAGGCCGGCGTCGACTGCTGGGGCGAATCGAGCCAACGCCTCAGCCTCACCGATCGTCCGGTAGGAAAGGGTCTCGGCTGCGTCGGCCTGGTTGAGCGAAATGCCCACGGCGGCGGTTGCAACAGCGGCAACAGCAACCAGCGAGGCGGCCCACGTCCGGAAACGCTTCACATTGCGGCGCCGTGGCTGTGCGGGGCTCGCGTTGCCTTCGGGACTCGGTTCGTTGGCCTCGTGGTCTGCTGGTCGTTCGAGAAGCGTGGTCATGATCGGGCCCTCTCCTGGTGCAACTATCTCGCGTTGAGCTTTCCCTGACTACGGACCCCCGCTTCAAAGCGGATGACACTTCGCGCGCCCACACCGGAAAGAACGAGCCGAGACCCGACAGGCAGCGACCGTCAGCCATCGAGGAATACGAGTTCCCTCGTACTCGCTACTGAGTACTCGCTAGTCGCTACTCCCCACAAACACGACGCCCTGAGCGTCCGAGAGGACCATGGCGACATCGGCCGATGGAGTCGTGACGCCCGGCGCGATGAGCTCGGGATTCCAGGCCACGCCGGCCGCGCCCGGCAAGTCGCCGGCCACCAGCTCGACGGGACGTCCCTCCATGTTGGCGACGAACAGCACTTGCTCGCCGTTGGGCCCGCGCCGCACGCCGTGGAACAGCACGGTGCCCGTCGTCGGGTGGCGATAGTCGAAGACGTCGTCAGGCCCGAGGTCGTCGAGGAGCCAGCGATTGGCACGCCGGAATTCCCGAACGCGGCGGTTGAATCCAACCCGCTCCGCGTCGAGCCGGTCGAGGTAGCGGGTGGCTACACAGAAGTCATGCACATCATCCATCCAGGCACGCGCCGCGACCCGGAGATCGTCGGCATCCGGCACGAGCCCATCGGGAGTGACCGACCGCTGAGCCGCCGCCACAGCCGCCTCGACATCATCGCCGTGCAGTGTCACGGCCGCTTCGAGTTCGGCCATCAGGCCGTAGAGCAGTCTCCGGTCCTGGAATCCCAACGCCTTGAGTCGAGCGAAGTTGGCCGGGTCGTCGTAGTCGGAATCGGTGACGCGCCAGTCGAGAAAGCGCTTCTCCTCACCCCACACCTTGATGGCATACCGGTGATCCGTGTTGCGCACGAAGCTCCACGGGGCTCGGGCGGAGGCTTGCAGAAAGTCCATGGGGACACCGGGCAAGAAGGCGTGGAAGAGCAGATTGGCCGCCGCATGGTCGTACGCGTGGCGGATCACGTCCGGGAGCGTCGCGCCCAGGTAGTGGTTGATCCGGGCTTCCGGGTCGACCTGACTGCCGCGGCGCAGAGTGTCGTGATTGGCACAGCCACTGATCCACGTCGATCCGACTTCGGCGATCTCGCGCAGCCGCCACCACTTCGTGACCCAGAAGGTGAAGAGAAACGGGGTGTTGTGGGCAAAGGTCAGGGGCCCCCATTGATGTACGTTTGGCTGCCGATCGATCACCGCCCGGTAGGTCGACGAGATCTCCCAGTCCTCCTTGGGCCAGGGACGCCCGTCCTCGAAGATCATCCACGGGCGGAAACGGACACCGGCGACCTCGTGGACGACGGCGCTCATCTCCTCCATGTATCGATCGTGGAACTCGAGGCGTTGGTCGCGCTCGTTCCACCACGTGAAGTCCTGGGCACCGTCGACTCGGACTCCGTCGACGCCGAAGTTGCCTTTGCGGCGCTGCATCTCGAGGAGGTGGGCACGCACGATCGGATTGCGATAGTCGAGGTGCTGGCCGTACATGTCCGGGCCCGTGAACCATGCGTCCGGCACAACGCCGATCGCCTGGTTGTCGGCGTGTCCGTAGACAACGTCGATCACCAGTCGCATTGGACCGCCAGGGAAGTTGTGGAGGGCCACCGCCAGGTCCGCCAACTCGTGCGGTCGGCCCGACGCCAGCATCGCCGGGTTCACTGCGGCGCCGCCCGAGATGATGATGTCGTAGCCCCAGTCCGTCGTTGCCGGACGCCGGATCGTGACGACCGCCCGGTCGCCGTCCGCGTCGATCGGCTCCCAACTCGGCGTACCAGCTTCGAAACCGATGGTGGGCTCGACCGGCATGAGCTCGATACCGTCGTAGTCGAGCCAGAGCTCGTCACCGGGCAGCAACGGTCCACCGGCCCCCACCCGGGAGCCAACGTCATCAATCCAGTCGGTCAGCGATGCCAGCGTCCCCGCTTCGGTGGCCGTCGGCACATGAACTTGCAGCAGGTTGGCGCAGGGCGGGACACGGGGCTCGTCGTCGGTTGCAGCGAGCGACGCGTAGTAGTCGCCATCATCCCGATCCGCCACGATCGACCTTGGGTCGACGACTTCAGCCGGGGCGAACGCACCAAGGGGCATGCTCAGAGCGAGCGGGTCCTCAACGGTGACCGCACGATCTCCATCCAGGTGCACAATCATTCGGTAGAAGGTGCCGATCCGGTCCCGGTTGCCAACCGTCACGCCGGAGACGCCCACCCAGGCGAACTCCCCGGTGGTGATCATCGGCAGTGCCGTGCGATGGAACTCGACGGTCTGTACGTCGCGACTGAGGTCGAGTCCGGCCGGCGGTTCGAGCAACTCGAGTTCGACGGTTGCGCCGGCATCCGACCGAAGCTGCGGCGCCCAGAACCCGAAACACACGACCCCGTCTTCCGGCTGTGCCCCGAGACGCGATACGAGGTCCAACGGAGGATGATCGGTGTCGAAGGGCGAAGTCAGCCGGCGGTTCGCCCACGCCACGAGCCTGGCGGTTGCCTCATGATCGACGACGATCCGGTTTCCGCTCACCGGCCGCTCTCCTGACGCGCCGCTCTCGTGCCCACGTAGCCGCCGGCCATCACGCCGACAAGGAGCCAGACCAGACCGATCGAGATGATGGCGAGCCCGACGCCGTTCGACGGACGGAAGAGCACGAGCAACCCAGCGAGAGTGGTCCCCCCGGCACCGATCGCAAGTGCGGTGGCAGCAGCGCGGTGCGCCGCTTCCCATGCCGCCTCCGAGGCAAGCGTGGCGCGGGTGCGAATCCCGACGATCCAGTTGCGTGGCAGCGTGCCGCGACGGGACCGGCGGGCGACAACGGCGAGGAGTCCGCCGGTGACGATCAGAAGCAGTCCCATTCCGATCGCCACACCGAGCGGCATCGGGTCACTCGCTGCGGCGCCATCGAACATGACCAGAAGATACTGGGGTTGTCGATCGGAGCCAGAAGGCGTCGAAGCCCAACTCGGATGCCGCCCCGACCGCCTCGGAGCTCGACGTGTAGGTTCGAAGCAGCGGAAGGTTCCAGAGCGAGGGAGGGAACCGATGCGTCGTTTCGGCATCCTGCTGACTGTCCTCCTGATCATCATCACCGCATGCGGAGGAGGCGACTCCGACGATCCAGGGGTCACGAGCCCATCGACCCCGGCGCCCACCTCCGCTACCGCCACCACACAGCCGGCGGCAACGACGCCGACGACGGCAGCCGTGACCACAACTGCAGCTGCGCCGGCGACGACCGAAGCCCAGGCCGCACAACGCGATCCGGCGGTCTGGGTCACCAACGGCGCCGACCAGAAGGTCCTGAAGATCGACCCGGCGACGGGCGAGATCCTGCTCGACATCGCTGTGGACGCGGCACCAGGTGGCATTGCGCTCGGGGCCGGTAGCGCGTGGGTGTCCAGCTCTGCAGCCGACTACCTGCTGCGACTGGATGTCGACACCGGTGAGGAGCAAGCGCGCATCACCATCGGCCCGGAGGGTGGCGGCGTCGCATTCTCCGACGGCGTCGCCTGGGTTGGACAGTTCAGCCCGGGAACTGTCACGGCCGTCGATCCCGCCACCAACGAGATCCTCAAGGTCATCAACGTCGGTGCGGGCGCAACCGGCATGGCGGCAGGATCCGTGTGGGTCACGACGTGGACCGACATGAAACTGGCGCGTGTCGAGGCCGACTTCACGGCGGATACGGCATCGGTGAACGCCGTCGTGCTGTTCGGCGAAGGATCGGCGCCGGCCGTCGGTCCCGACTACGTCGGTGCCACGCTCTACAACCTCGGCGAGTTCCAGGTGTTCAGCGCCGACGAGCTGCTACCGATCGCCAGCTTCGACGTGGGCAACAACGCCAACGTCGCAACGTATGGGTTCGGGTACTTCTGGGTCACGAACAGCGTCACCGGAGACATCTACCGGATCGACCCGATGGACGACGAAGCCCAACTCGTCACGACGGTGCCCGGTGCGCTCGGAATCACCGTCGGCGACGACATGGTGTACGTGGCGTCATTCAGCAACGGCGTGGTGTACCAGTTCTCACCCGAGAACCCGGCCGGGATGGACGACCTGGCGGGTACGGGGAGTCAGGCGTTCGAAGTGGCCTACGGCACCGGCTGACGGGCCCGGCAACGGCAAAGGAGAGAGAGAAGAAGAGAATCCTGCTCCAGCCGCGGGGACCGAGCACGCTCGGATCACGCGCGGAGGACATCCTTCGCCGCGATCACATCCGCCTCGTCACCACCCTCGGTGAACGACCCAAGCAGACTCGCTAGCTCGCTGGCTCCGTCGTCCTCAGCACCTCGGGCCCGTCTCAGTCTCACGAGCTTGGTGCGCGCTCTGAGTTCGGGCAGCCGCATGCCGAGCCCGCTGGCGGCGGCGATCCCGTCCTCCAGGAAACGCTCCGCCTCGACGATCGAGCCGTCCATCGCCAGCAGAAGGTCGCTCCGGCGAATCGCGAAATCAGGCGGCAACAATCCGAACTCCTCCCAGATGCCGATCCCCTCGTCGACAAGTTCGAGCGACGCTGGCAGATTCCCAGCCATCGCGTGGACGTCGGCGCGCAGACCAAGCACCAACGGCCAGAAGATGGGCGGAGGAGCAAGCCCCTGGTAGAGCTCGACACCCTGCTCGGTCAGGGCCACGCCGCGCTCTCCGTCGCCGGTCGCGGTGAGGGCAACTCCTTCGAGCACGGTCGCCAGCGTGCGCCACAGCGCAAAGTCGTGCTCGTCGGACACTTCCGCGAGCTGGCGGGAGGTAGCCAGCACTTCCTCGAACCGGCCGCGGGCAACCCCGAGGAATCCCCGGTGGTAGAGCACCCAGGCGAGGCTGTAGGGGTGATCGATGCTCGCCGCGAACTCGAGTGCGTCGTCGGCCATGGCGACCGCAGAGTCAAGCCTCCCGGTTTCCCAGAGCATCATCGCCGAACCGATGCGAGCAACGACACCGGTGTCCGGACCGAGCCGGAACCTCGTCCGACCGTGGGCCGACGGGTCGTATCGCTCGATGACGATTCCGAGGTGATCGAGACACGCCGCCGCATCGAAGTACAGCAGGGTGTTGCCGAGGACGCTGTGGGCTTCGATTTCGACCGCCTCGTCCCCGATGGTGGTACCCATCTCCAGCAGCTCCTGACCGATCGCCATCGATCGGGGTGGGTCCCCCATCTGCAAGTAGTAGCTTGCCAGCGCTCGTAGGACCGGGACTCGGTCCTCCGCCGTTCCGACCGCCTCGGTGAGCTCGAGTGCCCGGCTGAAGGCCCGCTCCACCTCCAGGTTGTACCCGTGGACGGCCATCAAGGCGCGAGCCTGCCTGACCCGGAGAGTGAGCTCGGCGGCATCGCGTTCGGCAGTGGGTTCCGTCTGATCGAGGACCGCCAGCCGGTCTTCGGCGAGCTCGATCGCTCCGTGGTACCAACCGCGGGCAACGTGCAGATCCCAGAGGGCTCCGAACATCCGCGCAAGGCGGGTCTCGTCTGCTGCGGCGTTCCAGAACTCCCACGAGCTGCGCAGATTGTCCAGGTCGACCTCGAGCCGATCGAGCGCTACCTCGCGGTCGGGGCCGTCGAGCTGCGCCTGCTGGTCGGCGAACGAGGCGTAGTAGTCGGCATGCGCCGCGGTTGAATCATGTTGCCGGCCTGCATCCTGTGCGAGCTGGTCGGCGGCGTACTCCTTGATCATCTGGAGCATCACGAAGCGGAGCGTCCCGCCCGTGTCGACCCGACGAACGAGGTTCTTGTCTACTAGCGACGCAAGCGTGTCGACGATCGACCCGACGCCGAGCACCTCGCCGGCGACTTCCTCGAGTGCCACCACTTCCGTCCCGGCGAACACTGCGAAGAGCTCGAACAAGGCCCGTTCCTCGCCGTCAAGGAGCTCGTAGCTCCAACCGATGGCGCCCCACAGGGTGCGTTGACGATCGGGGAGATCGCGCCCGCCCGATGCGAGCACGTCGAGCCGATCCTTGAGGCGTGCCAGCAGATCGGATGGAGAGAAGACCGTGAGTCGTGCGGCGGCGAGCTCGATGGCGAGCGGCAGACCGTCCAAGCGAAGACAGATGGCGGCGACGTGTCCGGCGTTGTCATCGGTCAGCGAGAAGTCGGGCCGCGCTGCAGTGGCCCGGTCGATGAACAACTGGACGGCCTCAGACGCAGCGACGCTCTCCGCATCCCCGCCCGGATGGGGCAGCGAGAGCGGAGGAACCGGATACACCTGCTCGCCGCGAATCCGCAAGGTCTCGCGGCTCGTGACGACGACCCGTAGCTCGGGAGCCGACCGGAGAAGCTCGCCGATTCCGGCCCCGGCATCGATTACCTGCTCCAGGTTGTCCAGAACGAGCAGCATCTGCCGATCACGCAGGCGGTTCTTGAGGACGTCGAGCGGGGCACCCGTGCGAGACACCGGCAAGGACAAGACGCGCACGACGGTTTCGAACGCTTCTGCCGGCGTGGTGTCCGCGGCGAGATCGACAAACCAAACTCCGTCTCGAAACGAGTCCATGAGGTCGGCGGCCACCTGGAGACCCAACCGGGTCTTCCCGGCCCCACCCGGCCCGGCAATGGTCAGAAGTCGAGTCGACGGGTTCTCCAGCATCAGATGGATCGCCGCCAACTCCTGCGAGCGACCGACGAGATCGGTGGATTGGAGAGGCAGGTTGTTCGGGCGCGAGTCGAGCGTCCGCAAGGTCGGGAACTCGACAGGGAGGCCCTCGTGCATGAGTTGGTAGAGATGCTCGGGCTCCGTCAGGTCCTTGAGGCGATGCGAGCCTAGATCCCGGAAGGTTGTCCCCGGCGAGAGTCCGGGAATGGCGAGCTCGACGGTGAGCGCGGAGACCACGACCTGGCCGCCATGACCCGACGCCATGATCCGAGCTGTGCGGTTCATCACAGGACCGAAGTGATCGTCGTCCCTCGTCTGGGTGTCGCCGGCGTGCACCCCCATGCGGACTCGCACTTCGGCGGTGTCCCACTGCTCGGCCCGCAGGGCCAGCTGGGAATCGATGCATGCTCGGACGGCATCGTCGGCGCTCCCGAAAACCGCGATCGCGCCGTCACCGGTTGTCTTCAGCAGCGTGCCGCCCGCAGAGTCGATTGCCGAAGCCAGGATTTCGTCATGCCGAGCAAGTGCCACCGCCATCTCCTTGGGATGCTCCTCCCAGAGCCGAGTGCTCGACTCGATGTCGGTGAACAGGAACGTGCGCATCGCTTCCGAATATACGGACGAGCTGATGGTGCTGCCGGGGAGGGCCGTCGTCAGAGATTCCTGGCGGAGTCGACGGCCTGATCCAGGTTCATTGCCCGCCCGTGGGCCCAGGCTTGCTCGAGCGATTCGGGAGTGAGTAATCGGGCCGCAACAACTCGTGCGTCTTCGATGTCCAGCGGTTCGAGGCGCATGCCCCCGCCGGCCTTCTGCCGCAGCGCATCGGCGGCACCGGCGACACGAACGGCCGCCTCCGGATCGGTACTCACCGCAACCGCCGCACAGAAGTCGAGTAGCCAGACGACCAGCTGGAGGCTCTGCGTTTCGGCAGCCTCCTCGAGGGCACCGGCCGCAATCGCCAGGGCCTCGGCGGGGTCGCCAACGTGAAACTCGTTCGCAGCGAGACCGACGAGCTGCGTGATCGCGAGGTGGTGATCTCCGAGCTCACGAGCGATTGTGATCGCCGCCTCCCACAGGGGGCGGGCGCCGGCGAGATCCTCCTGGCGCTGCAGCGCCCACGCCTGCGCCATGAGCACCCTTCCCGCCAACTCTCTGGCGTCGAGGCTTTCAATGACTGCTTCTGCACCGTCGGCCAGCTGTCGTCCGGCGTCCGGATCCCCGTTCCAGATCGCCGTCATGCTCATGCTCAGCAGTGTCTCGGCCTCGTTCCGGAGATCGCCCTCACTCCGGTACACATCGAGCGCCATCTCGTATCGACGCATTGCTTCGTCGTAGTCCCCCTGCCAATACGCCAGATCCCCCAGGCCGCTCATTCCGTTTGCCTGATCTGGATCGATGACATCCCGGCTCGCCAGCAGGCGTTCCAGCCACTGCCGACCCTCGGTGAGCTGACGCGAGTTCTCCCAGAAGCGCGAGATCGAACCGGCGATGCGGAGCCCGAGCTCTGGAGTGTCTGCATCGAGCGTGTGTCGAAGAGCACTGCGGATGTTGTCCAGCTCCAGAGCGAGCCGTTCCATGCCCCCCAGCTGGTCGTCACCGGTGAGCGACGCAGCCGACGCCTCTGCTAGATCTGCGAAGTGATGGGCATGACGCCGGGCCACGTCCTGGAGCTCGCCGGCAGACTCCAGCACTTCGAGTGCAAACTCGCGTACGGTCTCGAGCATGGCGAACCGAGCCTCCCCGCCGCCCGCCGTCCGATAGACGAGGCTCTTCTCCAGGAGCGAGGAAACACCATCGAAGACATCGTCCTCGAGGCCAACGACGGCTCGCGCCGCATCCAGGCCGAATCCTCGAAGTGTGCCCAGTCCACGGAAGAGCACTTGCTCACCTAGAGGCAGGAGCTCGTAGCTCCACGCAATCGCATCACGTAGCGTCCGATGCCGGTCTGCAGCGTCTGCAGGTCCTCCGGTGAGCACACTCAAGCGGTGATCGAGACGCCGAAGCAGTTCCGGGGGCGAGAGAATCCTGATGCGAGCGCTTGCCAATTCGATCGCCAAGGGGAGCCCATCGAGGACGAACGATCGCCGCCACCGCCGCTGCGTTGTCCCGGTCGAGTTCGAAGGTGGGCTCCGATGCGCGCGCCCGCTCTACGAAGAGCGTGATCGCGTCGTGCGTGCCCAGCGCATCGAGATCGGGCGCTTCGTCCGCACCAGGGACCCCAAGTGGTGGAATCGGAAACTGCTGCTCACCCGACAGTCCGAGAGGAGACCGGCTCGTCACCACGATCCTGGTGAGGGGCGCATCGTCGAGTAGCTCCCCTATCACGGACGCGACCCCGATGACCTGCTCGAAGTTGTCGAGCACGATCAGCACTCGGCGGTCGCGGAGATGTGCCCTGAGGCGCTCGAGCAGCGGTTCCCCTCGCTCCTCGCGGAGACCCAACGTGTGGGCGATCGTCGTCACTACGAGCTGCTCGTCAGCCACGGCAGCGAGCGGCACGAAGAAGGTCCCGTCGGGATACCCGCTCTGTTGCTCGGACGCGAGCCGAATGGCCAGACGGGTCTTGCCGGTTCCCGGCGGGCCGACCAGCGTCAACAGCCGCGACGTCTCGAGCAGCGCTACGCCGAGCGCGAGCTCGCGCTCCCGCCCCACGAAGCTGGTCCGCTGCAGCGGCAGCTCACTCGGCGCTGAGCCGTCGGGAGCTCCACCGGTGACGATGACATCGGGCACCAAGGCAACGTCGCGCAACAGGATCTGCTCCTCGAGACGCTCGAGGTCCGCCGAGGGTGAGGTTCCCAGTTCCCCGAACACCTCTCGGGCACGCTGGAATGCACGGAGCGCCTCTGGCTGTCGCCCGGATCGGTAGAGCGCCGTCATCAACTGACCCCAGAAGCGTTCATGCAGCGGGTGTTCGGCAGTCAGCGTCTCCAACTCCGGCACCAGACCCCGGTCGCGACCGCAGGCCAGATCCCCGCCGATGCGCAGCTCGAGCGCCACGAGTCTCAGCTCCTCGAGACGCACCACCTGGTGTCGAGCCCACTCGGCGTACTCGAACTCGACGAGCGGGGTGCCGCGCCACAGTCCGAGCGCTTCCTCGACAAGCCGTCGAGCTGCCGTCGGGTCCTCTGTTGCCTCCTTCTCAGCCTGCTCGACCAGCGCCGCAAACCGATGGACGTCCACCGAGTCCGAATCGATCCGCAGGGCATAACCGGGAGGCCTGGTGGCAATCACATCCTGTTGGCGATCGACATCGACGAGGTCGCGCAGCTTGGACACGTGGACATGCGACGACTTGACCCGATCTCGACCCGCTTCGCCCCAGAGCGCATCGACGATTCGGTCGGTTGACACCACTGCGGGAGCGTGGACCGCAAGCAACGCAAGAAGCTCGCGCTGCTTCCTCGAGCCGATCACGATCGGCTTCCCGGTCGACGACTCGACCTCCAGCGGGCCCAGGAGATGGATTCTCACGGACGTCCTCCAGCTCCCCTCATGATTGCCGTCGCCGGCCCAGCGGGACTAGGGCCCGAGGGCCGTTGGAATGCTCAGCGAGGGGCTGCGGCCGGGACGGATGTATAAAATGAAATTGTTTCAGTTATGCTCTCCTCCGACACGACCTGGAGGATGGATGGCCTACGAAACGGTGCTCTACGACGTCGACGGTGCGATCGCAACCGTCACCCTGAATCGGCCGGAACGGCTCAACACGATCGTTCCCCCGATGCCGGACGAGTTCGAGGACGCGATCCGCAGGGCCACACGGGACGATGACGTCAGGGTGATCATCGTGCGCGGCGCCGGTCGGGCATTCAGCGGTGGCTACGACTTCGGCACCGGTTTTCACCATTGGGACAAGCACATCACCACCGACGGCAACTGGGACCCAGGCAAGGACTTCGCATGGGCGACGGATCGCCTGGTCGCGCCGACCCAGAAGTTCATGAGCATGTGGCACACCCACAAACCCGTCATCGTGCAGGTCCACGGTTGGTGCGTCGGCGGGGCGAGCGACACCGCCCTGTGCGGAGACCTGGTGATCGCATCCGAAGACGCCCGCATCGGAACGCCGTACTCACGGATGTGGGGGGCCTATCTCTCCGGGATGTGGCTCTACCGGCTTGGACTCACGAAGGCGAAGGAGTACGCCCTGACCGGAAAGGCGCTGTCGGGGCGTGAAGCGGCCGATATCGGACTCATCAACGAGGCGGTTCCGTTCGACCAACTGGAGGCCACGGTGCGGAAACGGGCCGAGCAGCTGGCTTCGATTCCTCCCTCGCAGACGGCGGCCATGAAGCTCGTGGTGAACCACGCCTTCGAGAACATGGGGATCGCCAGCACCCAGGTCCTGGGTCCGATCCTCGACGGGCTGATGCGCAACACCCCCGATGCCTTGGCCTTTGTCGACCAAGCGCAGAACGAAGGGGTCCGCTCGGTGATCGAAGCCCGCGACGGACTCTTCGGCGACTACAGCCAAGCCCCCGAGGGCGATCAGCCAGATCCGTCGCACGTCATCGTGCCGTGACCGTCGAACCCGACGAGCTGACCGACAAGGGGCGCCGGACCCGCGCTCGCCTCCTCGAGGCCGCCAAACAGGAGTTGCTCGATCGCGGGCGAATCGAGGTGACCCGTGTTGCGGAGCGGGCGGGCGTGTCCCTCGGACTCCTCTATCGGTACTTCGACGACAAGCCCGCACTCGTGACAGCCGTGGTCGACCGCTTCTACGACCGGTACGAAGCCGAGGTCTTCTCGACGCCGGCGCCGGCAGGCGTCGACTGGCTGACGCACGAGTACGAGCGCATCGAAACCGAGGTGGAGTTCCTCTTCAGAGAGCCGTTGAGCCGACGGATTGTCGGAGGGACACCCGCCGAGCCGGCCGCCGCTCACGCCGACGCCCGACGCCTGGGTCGTCACATCGAAATGGCTGCTCGCAACATCGAGCACGGTCGACGCCGCGGCGAGATCGTTTCGACCGTCGAACCTCAACTCGCAGCAGCAGCGATCATCGGAGGATTGCGGTCCTGTCTCGCCGTTGCGCTCACCGAGGACTCCTCGATGGGGGCCGAGGACGTGGTCGACACGGTGAGGAGAATCTCGGCGGCGGTCATCGGCCCGAGCTAGACGGATCAGGCGGAGGGCGCCGCCGTCAGGCTGCTGCGTCGTGGTCGACGGCCTCCGGGCTCCGCCGGAGCACTCCGTTGTCGCCATCCTCCCGGCGCCACTTGGGCACGTCGGCGAAGAGGCGACCGATGTCGTCAGCGTCCAGGGTCTCGCGCTCGAGGAGCTCGTCGGCCATCGCGTCGAGCGCATCACGATGCGCCGCGAGAATCGTGTCGGCTTCGCGCTGCGAGTTGTCGAGGAGTCGGCGCACCTCGTCATCGATCGCTGCGGCGGTGCCGTCCGAGTAGGACGGCTGTGACCCGAGCGGTTGCCCGAGGAACCCCTGCTCACCGTCGCTCAGGCGCATGAAGCCCAGTGCGTCGGTCATGCCGAACCGCGTCACCATCTGGCGAGCGATCTCGGTCGCCTTCTCGAGATCGTTCGATGCCCCGGTTGTCGGGTCACCGAAGACGAGTTCCTCGGCAGCACGGCCGCCGGCGAGCATTGCCATCTGGTTCCAGAGCTGGCTGCGGTACATGAGTCGTCGCTCCTCAGCGGGGAGCGCCTGCGTGTAACCGAGGGCCTGGCCGCGTGGAATGATCGTCACCTTGTGGAGAGGATCAGCGCCCGGCAGCGCCCACCCGACGAGGGCATGGCCGGCCTCGTGGTAGGCCACGATCTCTCGCTCGACGCCGGTCAGCACTGCGCCGCGGCGTTCGGGCCCGGCCATCACCTTGTCAACGGCGTCCTCGAGTTCGGTATTGCCGACCAGTCGCTGGCTGCGCCGGGTCGCGAGCAACGTCGCCTCATTGAGGACGTTCGCCAGGTCTGCGCCGGTGAAGCCGGGGGTCCGCTTGGCGACGGTCTCGAGGTCGACCTCGTGGGCCAAGGGCTTGCCCTTGGCGTGAACACCGAGGATGGCCACACGACCGGCGAGGTCGGGTCGATCGATCAGGATCTGACGGTCGAATCGGCCCGGCCGGAGCAACGCCGGATCGAGCACGTCGGGACGGTTGGTCGCCGCCATCACGACGACGCCCGTCTGATTGTCGAAACCGTCCATCTCAACCAGCAGCTGGTTGAGGGTCTGCTCACGTTCGTCGTTGCCGCCTCCGAGCCCGACACCGCGGCTGCGGCCGACGGCATCGATCTCGTCGATGAAGACGATGGCCGGTGCGGACTCCTTCGCCTGCTTGAAGAGGTCACGAACCCGGCTTGCTCCGACACCGACGAACATCTCGACGAAGTCGGACCCGGAGATCGAGAAGAACGGCACGCCGGCCTCGCCCGCAACGGCACGAGCCAGCAGGGTCTTCCCGGTGCCGGGAGGCCCGGTGAGGAGCACACCCTTGGGAACGCGGGCTCCCATCATGCGGAACCGGTCGGGTGCCTCGAGGAAGTCGCGGATCTCGGAGATCTCCTCGATGGCCTCGTCGAGTCCGGCGACGTCGGAGAACACCACCTTCGGAGTGTCCGCAGTGACCTGACGGGCCTGCGCCTTACGAATGCTCATGATCCCGCCTTGAGCCCGGCTGACTCCCCGGAAGATGAGGATGGCGATCCCGACAAAGAGGAGAATCGGGAGGAGTCCGATGAAGATCGACAGGATCCCCGGACCCGAGCGCTCGACCGTGGTTTCGGCGTTGGAGCCGAGCAGCAGTGCGGTGATGTCGCCTTCGAAACCATCGGGATATGAGGTCGAGAACGCAGTTGCGTCGTCGATCGGCGTTCGAAGTTCGCCGACGATCTCGTCGGCATCGACACGGATCTCGGCGGCAACTACTTCGTCATCTGCAATGAGGGCCTCGAGCTGATCGAGCGTGATCTGCGTCGTGGGTTCGGCGCCCGTCGGCGTGCCGAAGAGAAGGTTGACGAGGAGCAGCCCACCGATCACGAGGAGGATCGGCCGGATGCGTGATTGGAGATTGCGGGAATCCATGATTCTCCGTTCAGAGGCTTCATAGAATCAACGGCGCCGGACCATCGCGCGGATGTCAGTTTCGGGCGCCCGATCGGGCACCGCACTGAACGCACCGGAATCGATCCGTACGCAGGGATTCGTGTGAAGCTGCGTGAGTTCGAACCTGCGGCTTCAACCGCCGTCGTTCCTCGCCGATAGCTTCATGTCGTTTCGAGGAGTGCTCGTGACATCAAAGACCCTGTGGGTGGGGTGGAGGGCTGCCGGTGGGCTTGCCATTCTCACGGTCTCGGTCCTCGCCGACGCGATCGGGATTGGCTCGGGCAACGGGGGGTTCGGCCGGTTGCAGATCGCCGGCGTGGTGACGGGTTTCGTGCTGGTCGCCACCGACGCGGCTGGCATCAAGAAACTTTCGGCGGGCGTCCGTGCAACCGGCGTCCGGCTGCGAAACGACCTCGCTCGGATTCCAGCAGAGCGCCTCATTGCGGCATTGATGGTGCTCACCGCCGCCGCGCTCATGCGGACGATCTGGCTGAGACAGTGGCGGACGGTCACGGTCATCGCCGGCATCTGCATCCTCGCGGCCGCATGGTCATGGGCGAGCGCAACAGAGGCTCGACCGCGGACCTACGTCGCAACCGGCGTTGGGATTGGCCTTCTGACAGCCGTTGCGACGCTTGCCGTGCCCTACGGGCCGGTCGATTGCTCCTCCGGGAAGTGGCCTGCGTTCATGCTCAGCGACATCAGCACCGAGCAGGGAGACGAGTACCAGGGGTGGATCCTGTGGTGCCACGAGACCCACTGGACGATGCACGTTGCCGGAGAGGTGGCGGGCGAGACGTCATCCCGACAAGCTCGCGGGAAGCCGGCCGAGGTGTTTCCGTGGTTCAAACCAAGCCTCACACCCCAGGAGGCGTGGCAGGAGCTCACCGGATCAGCCCCGATGCGTGAGGTCAAGCCCCGAAACGACTTCGCCGAGATCGCCTACGCAGGACGCGGCAACGACGGGTACTACCGGATGGAATTCACGTCGCAAGGCATCCCCGTGCTGGTCAAGGCGACCGGCAGCGGTGGATTCCTCCTCAGGGCGGACGACGTGAGTTTCGCCGATCGGCCCATGCGGTCTGACGACGAGTTGCTCAACTGGCCGGCGTGCTACCAGGCGGGCCTCAATGGCTTCATCAACGAACCGCGACCGTGCTGGTACGAGTCCGGTTCGCTCCGGCTCGAGAACGAGTGCTTCGTGTCGCTCTACAAGGCGACCACCGCATTCCCGGACCTGGGGTGTGCGATCTAGGAAGCGCCTGGATCCGTGGGGCACCGATCTGAACGCAATCAGTACCCCGGTTTGGCCAAGAGGCCCAACTCTCTCACCCGCCGGTACGTCCAACGAGCCACGACGCCTGCCAGCGCGAGGTAGATGAGCCCGCCGGCGATCGCCCCCAGGAGCACGGCGAATCGAACCTCGCCGGTCGCCAGGAAGGCTCGCATCGACTCGAACACATGGGCCGTCGGCAGCACCAGCGCGAAGGGCTGCAGCCATCCCGGCAGCACCTCCACCGGATAGAAAACGGCGGACACCGGTTGCAGCAGGAAGGCAAGCGACCAGGCGAGCACTTCGGCATTGGTCCCGAACCGCATCACCGTCGCCCGGATGACCAGCCCGAGCGCCCATCCGAACACCAGCAGCGCCAGGAGCGACGGGAACAGCACGGCGCCCAGCGACAAGAGATCGAAGCCAAACCACCAGCGAGCGATCAGGACGAGGAACGTCGTACCGACCATCACCCGGGCAATGGAGAAGATCAACGCCCCGGCCAGGTACTCGGACTGGCGCATTGGGGATGCGTAGAGGTTGATGATGTTGCGGTCCCACATGTCGATCAGCTGCGTCATGGTCAGCTCCTGCTGGCTGCGGAACATCAGGTCCCACAGCAGCACCGCGCCGAGCAGCACTCCGACACCTCCGGCGATCCGGGCCTCCGCATCAGCGAGGTACGTCGAGATGAAACCCCACAGGACGACCTCGATGACCGGCCAGTAGAACAGCTCGAAGATCCGGATCGGACTCCGCCGCATGACGTACCAGTTCTGGAGCACGACGGCTTCGACCCGACGACGGTTCACCGGCGTGACTCCCGCGCCACGGCGAGGAAGACCTCCTCCAGGTCTCCGGCCTTGAACTGATCCCGCAGGTCAGACGGGGAGGCGTCTGCCACGATCCTGCCTTCGGAGATGAAGAGCACCCGATCGGCGATCTTCTCGATCTCCGGCATGTTGTGACTGGTGATGAAAACCGTCATCCCGGTCTCGGCCGCGGTCTGCTGGATGATTCCGCGGGCGTGGAACGCGTTCTCGGGATCGAGGCTGGCCGTCGGTTCGTCGAGGATGAGCAACTCGGGCTGATTGATGAGGGCCTTGGCGAGGTTGATGAGGGTCTGTTGCCCGCTGGAGAGCGACTGCACCGGCTGGGAAGACATGTCCTCGAGTCCGAACAGCTCGACGACTCGGGCGATGGCAGCCTCGTGGTCTTCCACGTCGTAGAGACCGGCGTACACCCGCAGGACCTCACGAACCCGCAGCCTCCATGGGAACGACGTGTACGAAGCAGCGAAGTTGGTGCGACTGATCGCCGTTGTACGGTCGGCGACCACATCGTGCCCGAGGACCTCGATGCTGCCCTCGGTCGGCAGGGTGAGACCGAGCATGCACTGGATCGTCGTGGTCTTGCCGGCGCCGTTCGGGCCCAACAGGGCACAGACCTGGCCACGCGGAACTTCGAAGGAAATGCCATCGACTGCGGTCTGAGCCTTGAAGCGTTTCACGAGGCCGGACACGCGGATGGCTGGCATGACGCCAGGCTACCCGGCGGATGATGTCCCGAAGTAGGGGCGTGCAGCCGTCAGCGGTCCGCCGCCCGCCGGCTCAATCGGCCGGATCCATCTGCACACGAGAGGCAGCGAGCCCGGTCAGGAAGGTGAAGGCCGAGCTTCGCTGCGCAATCGGTCCGTCCGGCGAAGCCATGGTGATCGGCTCCGCGAGCAACGCCCATGCAATCGTGTCGGCGGCATCTTCGCTGCCTCGGTCGAACCAGGGGGTTTCGGGGTCGTCCCAGGAACCGAAGTCCCCAGTCGACACGTATTCGGACCGCTGGGCATCGTTCAGGTTCTCGTGATTCCAGGCATGGGCGATCTCGTGCAACATGACACAGGGCTCGTCGACGCACACGTCGATCCGCTGCAAGCCGGCGTTGTAGATCCCACGGTTGCCCTTGCACTCTGCGAGATCCTGGTGGAGGTGGATCTCGATCGGCGGAACCTCCAGGCCGAGCGCCTCGTATCTCCCAAGCGCCCAGAAGGCCGTCGCACGCTGCCCGATCGCTCCGCCGATGACCACGATCGCACGTGGGCGGATCGGCTCGGCCATCTCGACGATCTCGGCTGCGGCGACCGGCTCGGAGTCGCCGCCACCGGCGGCTTCGTGACCGGCCGACGATCCGGCTGCGGAGGCGACCGACGTCCATGCCCCGACCACGACGAGTGAGGCTCCGATGAGCTTGGCGGTGATGCGTAGATGCTTCATACCCGCACCGTCCGCCGGCCCACCTGCACGAACCCGTCAGTGCCCTTAGCGCCCGGATTCGGCCGATTAAGGAATGCGAAAGGTGGCCGTAGTCAGCTGGGGACGTTGGGCGTAGCGTGGATGCGGGAGGTTCGCCGTGGAGTTCCGGGTCCTGGGGCCGCTGGAGGTAGCCAGGGATGGTGAGACGCTCGACGTCGGTCCCTACAAGCAGCGGGCACTCCTGGCCCTACTGCTGCTCAACGTCAACCGGGTCGTTTCCACGGACCGGATACTCGACGAACTGTGGGGCGACGAGGCCGAGGGCAAGGAGAACGCCCTCTGGGTCTATGTCTCACGGCTGCGGGCCGTCCTCGAACCGAAGGACGACGGCGCCAAGAACCCCAAGGTTCTGGTGACGCGTGCCCACGGCTACATCCTGAACGCCGATCTCGATTCGATCGACGCGCACCGATTCGAGCGTGCCGTCAACGAGGCCCGATCCCTCGACAAGGATGCGTCCACCGCGGCGGCAACACTGCGTTCAGCCCTCGATTCGTGGCGTGGCGCAGCCTTCCAGGAGTTCGCCTACGAGGACTTCGCCCAACCCGAGATCACCCGCCTGGAGGAGCTTCGTCTCACTGCCCTCGAGAGCGCGATCGAGGCCGAACTGCGCTCTGGCAAGGCGGGGGAGCTCATCGGCGAGTTGGAGGCGCTCAACGAGCAGCACCCGCTACGGGAGCAGCCGGTCGCCCACCTCATGCTCGCGTTGTACCGCGCCGGGCGATCCGCCGATGCACTACGCACGTTCGAGCGCTTCCGCCGCACCGTCGGCGAGGAGCTCGGTATCGATCCTTCCCCCGAGCTCTGTCGACTCGAGGAGCAGATTCTGTTGCATGACTCACGTCTGCAGCTCCGTCGCCGTGAACCGGTGCGTCCGTCGACCACCGGTCCAGTGACCAACCCATATCGCGGACTCCGACCTTTCGGCGAGGACGACGTCGGGAGCTTCTTCGGCAGAGAACGCCTCGTGGCCGACGTGGTGCGCCGAATCGACGACGGTGAACGGCTGATCACGATGATCGGCGCCAGCGGATCCGGAAAGTCGAGCGCGGTTCGGGCCGGCCTGATCCCGGCGATCCGGAAAGGCGCCGTCCCCGGATCCGACCAATGGCTGGTCGCGCAGATGATGCCCGGTTCCGATCCGTTCATCGAACTCGAGGCGGCACTACTGCGGTCGACGCTCGATGCCCCGGACAGTCTCTCCGAAGTCCTCCGGTCCGAGGATGGCTCAGGCCTGCTGCGCGCGGCGCTCCGCCTGTTGCCCAGCGAGTCTTCGCGAATGGTGCTGGTCATCGATCAGTTCGAGGAGCTCTTCACCCTCGTCGAGGACGAATCCGTCCGCTGGCGGCTCCTCGATCACCTCATCGAGGCCGTCGACGACGCCTACGGCCGCGTCGTCGTCGTCACGACGTTGCGGGCGGACTTCTACGGCCGGCCGCTGGAGCATCCCGAGTTCGGAACCAGGATGGCCGCCGGCGTGGTCAACGTCGTGCCGCTCACGTCGGACGAACTGGAAGCAGCTGCGCTCGAGCCGGCGCGGCGCAGCGGGGTCGAGCTCGAACCCGCCGTACTGGCCGAGCTCATCGCCGACGTGCTCGGCCAACCGGGAGCACTGCCGATGTTCCAGTACACGCTCACCGAGCTGTTCGACCGCCGGGTCGGTGACGTGCTCGGTATCGACGCCTATCGAGCAATTGGCGGCGTGCAAGGTGCGCTCACCAGGACGGCCGAGGAGCTCTACGAGCAGCTCAGCGAGCCCGAACAGCAGGTGGCCAAGCAGCTCTTCCTGAGGCTGGTTGCGATCGCCGAGCACGACGAGTGGAGCCGGCGACGCGTCCGTGCCGCCGAGCTCGTTGACCTCGATCTCGACGTCGTCACCATGCAGAAGGCGATCGAGCTCTTCACCCGGCATCGGCTGCTCTCCCTCGATCGGGATCAGATCACCGGAGGACCGACGGTCGAGGTCGCCCACGAGGCGCTGCTCTCCGGATGGCAGCGGCTCCGTGGATGGATCGAGCAGAACCGCGAGGACCTACTCCGCCATCGCGAGCTGGCCGTCGCCGCGGGCCGCTGGGACGGCGCCGGGCGCGATCGCGACTACGTCTACGTGGGTCATCGGCTGGACGAAGCTCTGCAATGGAACAAGGGGAGCGCAATCGACCTCACGGAGAGGGAGCGTTCCTTCCTCGCGGCCGGCGCAGCCCGGCGCGACGAGGAGCGAGACGCCGAACGTCATCGCCGTGAGGAGCAAGAGCAGCTCGAGCGAACGGCCCGCTGGCGTACCCGGGGACTCGTCGCCTCAGTGATCGTGCTGGTCGGGGTCGTTGCGGCCGTCCTCTGGACAATCACTCGACCGGAAGGCCCCAAAGTCGCGCTGGTGTATACGGGGGAGCAGGGCGGTCCGCTCCAGGAGCTCGTCTTCGATGGCTGGGAGCAGGCCCAACGCGATTTCAACATCGAGGCGGCAACCGTGGTCCCGCTGATCGACCCGGAGGAGGATCTGCGCAGCCTGGCCGAGTCGGGCTATGAGCTGATCCTCACGGCACTGTTCGACTACGGACGATTCGCCGAGGAGGTCGCGCCCGACTATCCGGAGACGTGGTTCGTGGTGTTGGACGGACGCGACGCCGCCATGGAGAACGTGTCCACCATCAACATCGTCCGCGAAAAGGGCGCCTTCCTGGTCGGAGCCGCCGCCGCCCTTCAGTCCGAGACGGGTCGCATTGGCTTCCTCGGAGGGGTGCAGCAACCCACTACCGACGCTCGCCGAGCGGCATTCACCGATGGAGCCCGCTCGATCGATCCCGACATCGTGGTCGATACGCGCTACATGGGCCCCAAACACGCTCCCGGTCAGACCTACAACGACGTCGAACTCGGCCGCGCAACGGCCGAAGCGATGTACCGGGCCGGCGCCGATGTGATCCACCACTCCGCCGGGCCGGCCGGAGGCGAAATCGGGGCGGCAGCTGCGGGGCTCACCGAGGAGCTGGGACGGCAGCTGTGGGTCATCGGATCCGAGGTCAGCGAGCAGCGGACCGCACCTGGGGCCCAACGGGCCCACTACCTCACTTCGATGTGGAAGCGCTGGGACAAGACCCTGCTCGAAGCGGTCGGCTCCTACCTGGCCGGCGAACTCACTCCCGGGCTGCACTGGATGGATCTCGACGTCGGGGCGATCGACTACGCACCGGACGGCTACCTGTCACCCGAGCAGATCGATCGCTTGGAAGGCATCAAGGCCGAAATCCTCACCGGGCGACTCGAGCCGTCCAGCGCAGCAGTGGAGCCGCCGCGCTGGAACCTGACTCCCGACTTGACGTTCGATGTCGTCTTCGACGGGCAGCGCTGCACGACCGATTTCGACGGGCGAGAGCATCTGAGCGGAGAGGTCGTCCGGGCGAACATCCGGAACGAGTCCGCCACCGTGCTCGCCGTTGCGATCGGAGTGCTCGACAGTGACCTCGACCCGGCCGAGGTGTGGACAACGCCGAACACCGACCCCTGGGAGGCCGGCCTGATCGACACCTGGCGGAAGACCCTCTTCACGCTGACTGCTCCCGCCGCCGAGAACGCCATCTCACTCCGCCTCACTCCCGACAGTTTCGTTGTCGGTTGCGGGGTCGACGACACCATGCTCCCAGCCACCGTCGTCACCGCGCGATTCGAGACGACGTGCATCGGGCCACCGGTGGAATCGACCGACCCCACTGAGGTGATCCGGGCACTCACGGCGGCGATGAACCGGCGCGACTCGGGGGCAATCTGTTCGCTCTTCGCCCAGAACGGACGGGAGATGGCCGAAACCCTCACTCCGTGGGACGACGATCCCTTCGTCGGCGAGTACTCGGCGACCGAGCTCGCTACGGCCGACGATGTCGTGTCCTGGAAAGGGATCCTCACGAGTCCGATCGAGGATCCCATGTCGAGCTGCTTCCGAGCCGAGGTCGACGATGGTCAGATCCTCTGGCTGGAAGAGGTGGAGTGCGTCGACTGAACGCCTGGGTGAGATGGACACCTACCTCATCGCGACGCGACAACCCTCGGTCGGCCCGTCTGAGTGACGCTCTCGACAGCCGGCGATGCGTCGCCGATCACCCGAGGATGACAACGGCCATGAGGGCGAAGAGCCCACCGGCAACCAGATAGCCGGTGGCGACCCAGAGCGTGGTCCGAAGCGTGGCGCCCTCGTTGCCGGTCTCGCCGACGACGGCGGCCGCCGCAATCACGTTGTGCGGCGCAATCATGTTTCCGGCCGCCGCCCCGAATCCCTGTGCCCCGAGCAGTGGAACCACCGGCGCTCCCAATGTGCGAGCCGTGACGGCCTGGAAGTCCGTGAACAGGATGTTCGAGGCGGTCGCCGACCCCGTGATGAACGTACCGAGCGCTCCGACGATGGGCGCAAGCAACGGCCATGCGTCGCCCGCCAGGTCGGCTGCCGCCTGAGCGAGCGTGTCGATCATCCCGGCAGCGACCATCACCCGGGACAGCCCGAGCATCGCAACAAGCGCAATCACCACGGGTCCCACCTGACCCAACGCTCCGCGGAATGCCGCGACGGCTGCCTGCCCCGGGAGGCGCTGGATGACCGTCCCGATGAGCAGACCACCCACCAGCAGCGTTCCCGGGTGGTACAGCGGGGCAAACGAGCCGGAGAATCCGCCGGCGAGCTCCCAACGGATCTCGACGCTCTGCAACACGCCAGACAGCCCGGGAACGAGACGGGTGACGAGCACCAGCCCGACGACACCGAGATACGGCGCCGCGGCCCACAAGGCCCCACCTTCTCCCGGCGACGGCGACTCCGTCGATGTCGGGTTGGTGCGCCGAACGAACCAGATGAAGAGCAGGCCGCCGACGAGCGCTCCGCCGAGGGTCGGCAGTTCCGGACCAATCACCCACGCGATCCCGAGGTACGGGACGAAGAACAACGCCGCCGCACCAAGGGTGGCCGGGACGGCAGACCCATTCCGATCCCCTGGCGCTGAGCTGCGACCGGCGAGGACCATGACGATCAGGGCCAGCACCACGCCCAGCGATGCGTGGTAGAGCGCGGTGGCGCGAGAAATCTCCAGGGCGGTGAACCCGGTTGCGGCGACCTGCGGCACAACCGGAGTGCCGATGGCACCGAACGAGACGCCGGCGGCATGCCCCACGAGGGCGAGAATCACCGCCTGGAGAGGGCGGAAGCCCGCTCCAACGAGGAACGGGGCGGCAAGGGCGGCGGACGTTCCGAATCCGGCGGCCCCCTCCATGAACAGTGCGAAGAACCAGGCGAGGAGCAGGGCCAGGATCCGAGGGTCACCCGTCACCCGCCCGAGGGCTCGTTCGAGGATCCGAATCCCTCCGGACGCGACCTGCATCTGGTGGATGGCCAGCGCAGGCACGATGATCCAGAGGATCGCGGCGGCGGTGAAGAGCGCCTCCGCCAATGCCCCCGCCGTTGCAGATACGCCGCTGACTTGCACTGTGAGCGATTCACGAAACGGCCACCACCCGAGCCCCAGTGAGATGACCAGGCCGGCCAACCCGGCGCGCGACGCAGGCCACCGCAACGCCAACATGAGGACGAGGATCAGGGCGATCGGAAGCGCAGCCAGGAGGGTCATGGGCGAGGGAGGCTAGAACGATGCCGTCCGACAACTACCGGCAACATTCCCGCGAGATCCATCGTGGATGAACCCTGAGGGACCATCGAGGTCAAAGGCGAGATGGAGACCTAGATCCTCGTGTCGAGCCGAACCGAGACGGCGCCAGCCTGACGCTTCGGCGCCGGCCGCCCACTCGTATTCGACCCCGGCTATTCACGGGCGTACAACTCGGGGAGCGTCGTTGCCGGTGAGAAGGCGGTACCGCGCATCGAGCTGGGCGATCGGACCATCGGGTGTCGGCATGGCGATCGGATCGTCCATCAGCGCCCACGCAATGGTGTCCGCTGCGTCCTCGCTCCCCCGGTCATGCCACGGCGTCTCCGGTGCATCCCAGGACCCAAAGCCTCCGGCCGCGACGTAGGCAGATTCGACGTCGCCGGGCACGTTGACGTGGTTCCACGCATGCGCGATCTCGTGGAGAACGACGAGGGGCTCGGTCACACAGACATCCACTCGCATCTCCCCCGCATTGAACAGCCCGCGGTGTCCGCGACATGCATCGCGGTCGCGATGGAGATGG
>JASJAX010000108.1 GCA_030066755.1 Acidimicrobiia bacterium | reverse complement strand
GCAGTCATCAGTCATCAGTCATCAGTCATCAGATCTCGCGCGTCCGAACACCGACAGCAACCTCGTTCGGACTGGCGACTGGCGACTCGACCTCATCGGCGGGAGCCGCCACGTCTGCGGCGTCCCTCACCGCCCGCGAGCGGCGTCAGGGCTGACGACTCGACCTCAGCTCACTGAGGTCGCCCGGCTGCCGCGTCGACCGCTGCCGCCCCCCTAGTACTCGGGCAAAGCTGTCCACCGGTGTGGACGGTCCTTCAGGTTGGTGAACCCGAGGTCGTCGCAGAAGGCGTGGAAGTGGTCGTGAGGAACTCCGTGCCACTCGAGATCCGGGATGGTCTCCTGCAGCGGCACATCCACGCGGAGCTGGGCGAGGTAGCGGTACAACAACGCTTCGCCGACCCGCTCCCGGAACGTCGCACACAGCTTGGCGGCGCCGCGGACGGTGACGTCCCATTGCTCGACCTCCAAGGGGATTGCCTCCAAGTGGCCGTAGCGTGCGAGCAACGTGGCACTCGACTTGGCTCCCCATCCTGGCAGTCCCGGGTAGCCGTCGGAGGTGTCGCCGACCAGCGCGAGATAGTCGGGAATCGATTCCGGTGGTACGCCGAACTTGGCGATGACGTCGTTGGTGTCGACGAAGGACTGCTTTCTCCGCTCGTAGCCGACGACGTTGGGGTGCCCGTAGAGTTGGGCCATGTCCTTGTCGGGGGTATGGACGACGACCTTGTCGAAGTCGTCCGCCCAACGAACGGCGGCGGTCGCCAACGCATCGTCGGTCTCGTACTCGTACATGGGCCACACCGTGACGCCAATGGACCGCATCGCCTCCTCTGCGAGGGGGAACTGGTCCAGCAGATCCTGCTCGATGCCCTCTCCGGTCTTGTACGCCGGGTACACGACGTTGCGGAACGACTCGATGACGCTGTCGAAAGCTGCCGCCACGTGGGTGACGCCGTCCTCAGCGAGGAGGCCGAGCGTGGCGGCCGTGATGCCGTACGTGGCCCCGACCTCGCGACCGTCAGGGGCGTGCCGCTTCGGCACACCGAAGTAGGCACGAAACAGCTCGTAGGTGCCGTCGATCAGGTGCAACTGCATAGCCGTCGACCTTACTTCGCGCTGCGTGCGCTTGACTTAGCGACCGGTTGAGCGTACGTTTTGAGCAGATGCTCAAAACGTACGCCGACCACCTTCCACGACGGAATCCACTCCTGCCCATCGTGCGTGTCATCTCTGCCGCGGTGGAACCAATTCGCGAAGCGATGACGTTCGGAGAAGCGAGAACCTCATGATTCCCATCCCGCCGCTCCCATGGATCATCGCCTCGATCGTCTTCGTCGTTGCCGTCATCGCATGGCGAGCCTGGCGCAACTATCGCTTCGCGTACGCACCACCACCGATGGCTCCGAACGGCTTGTTCAGCGCCTCGAACGGAGATGGCGGCTACCCGAAATCACTCGTCGTGCTGTACGACGACTCGTGTGCGCTGTGCCGGGCCTGCGCAGCGTTCGTCGAACACCAACCGAAGTACGTCCCGATCGAGTCGCTCGCGGCCGGCTCACCCGAGGCCCTCGAGCGCTACGGAATGATCACCAATGTGGGCAAGGAGTTGGTCGTCGTTGCTGACGACGGCCGGGTGTGGTGGGGTGCGCCTGAAGCGTTCGTCACCAGCATGTGGGCGTTGGTGGGCTTCCGCAGGTGGTCGTACCGGCTCTCCCACCCCATGCTGTCGCCGTACGCCACCGCCTTCTTCCAACGGGTCTCTACGCACCGCCGCGGCATCGGGGCGGTCCTGTTTGGATCCCCGTACTGCGCAGATTGCACCCCATCGGCATGAGCGGCGAAGCCACCAAGCAGCGCATCGTCGATGCCACGATCGAGACGATCAAACATGAAGGCATCGTCGGCACATCGGCTCGGGCGATCGCCCGCCGTGGCGACTTCAATCAGGCGCTGATCTTCTACCACTTCGGTTCGGTCGACGAGGCCCTGTTCGCCGCCATCCAGGAGACGAGCCGCCACCGAATCGAGCGCTACCGCGAACGCCTGACCGGAGTGAAGAGCTTTCCGGACTTGGTCGCGATCGCCGCCGACCTTCACCGCGAGGACATGGAGGAGGGCAACCTCACCATCCTCACCCAGCTCATGGCCGGCGCAGCCGGGAATCCGGAGCTCGGTCCCCGCTTGCGTGAAGCCTTCGACCCGTGGATCCAGGTAGTGATCGACGCGCTCCGAGACGTCCTCGGGGGCAGCGCCTACGAGCGTTTGGTGCCGCTCGACGACCTCGGGTACGCAGTGAGCGCATTGTTCCTCGGCGTTGAGCTGCTCGCCCACCTCGACCCGGATCGGGCCGGCAGCGAAACCCTGTTCGGCTCGATGGGAACCCTCGCCGAGATCGTCCAGGTGATGCTCGCCACGGGCGAGGTCCCGGAGCCCGTCGACGCCACCGTGCAACGAATCGCCGTCGAATAGTTCCAAGTTTCAAGTTCCAAGTTTCGAGTCACCCGGCACGAACCCACTCGGTTCCGACTTGTCACTTGCTACTTGCAACTTGCCACCCGAGGGCGCCGCTGCGGCGCCACCCGTCGCAGACGTGCCTTCTCCCGACCCGCTACCGTTTGGCTATGACTGAGACGTCCGTTCGACGCATGGTCTCCGGGGATCTGGAGCTCACCAGCCCGTGGTTCTCGAACGAATGGTGGCTCGTACAACAGGGCGAGGACCTCGCCCAGATCCGCCGCCACGGCCGGCTCTATGTCAGCGACATCCGGCTCGTCGACGGCACGGAGTGGCTGCTGGAACCGTTCGGTCCGGGTGTCGTTCGCGCCGTGGAGCGTGACGGCGGCGAATTCGCCCGAATCGTCCGGCGTTCGTGGACGGGACGCCGTTGGGATCTCACCTCGCAGCAGTTCGGGTACGAGTTGGTCTCTGATCCACGTCCGCGCCGATGGTTCATCTCGCTCGCAGGGGCACCGGCTGCCGAGATCTCCGGTTCGCTCGTCTCGTACAACACGGTGGACGTGACGGCGTCGATCGGCGTCCCTCTCGTCGCCGTGCTCCTGGCGTGGCACGTCATCGCACGACCCTGGGAGGCCGCTGCCGAGCCTCGCGGTCTCGTCCCGTCGCGTACGCCGCGCGATCAACGCCTCGAAGGAGGGTTCAGCATATGACCGCGATCAACGAGCGCACGATCTCGGTCGTCAGCCCGCTCACCGGCGAGAGCGCCGGGAGCGTGCCCGTCACCGAGCCGTCCGACGTCGCGGCCATCGTGGCGAAGTCGCGCGAGACCTTCGAAACCTGGGGCATGCTGAGCCCGCAGGACCGGCGACCGTTGATCCGGTCTCTCACCCGGACCGTCGTCAAGAACATGGAGCGCATCGCCGACGTCATCGTCAGCGAAACCGGCAAGGACAGGGGCGACGCGCATGCCGAAGTCGTGCTGGCCCTCACCACGATGGACTACGTCGCCCGCACGATGCGCAAAGCGCTCCGACCCATCAAAGGCGGTTCCTGGCCCTTCCTCGTGACCCGCGGCTGGACCGAGTACCACCCGATCGGCGTTGCCGGTGTCATCAGCCCATGGAACTACCCGTTCTACCTTCCGATGCTCTCTGTGATCCAGGCGCTCGCCGCCGGCTGTTCGGTGGTGCTCAAGCCGTCCGAAGTGGCCCCGCACAGCGGCGGCATCATCGGCGATCTCGCAGTCGAGGCCGGACTGCCCGACGGTGTCGTGACGGTGATCCACGGGTACGGCGACACCGGCGCTGCCCTCGTGGAATCGGCCGATGTGATCGCATTCACCGGATCGACGGAAGTGGGACGTCTGATCGCACAGGAAGCCGTCGGGACATTCAAGCCCCTCATTCTCGAGCTCGGGGGCAAGGACGCCATGATCGTGCTCGAGGACGCCAGCTTGAAGGATGCGGCCAGGACGGCAGCGTCGTTTGGCACGTTCAACGCCGGACAGACGTGCGTGGGAGTCGAGCGTGTCTACGTCGTCGATGAGGTGTACGACGAGTTCGTCGATCACGTCATGGATGCCATGAGATCGCTCAATGCGGGCCAAGGGGATCGTGGCGACATCGGACCGATGATCGACCGCCGACAAGTCAGCGTGATCGAAAGCCACGTAGCTGACGCCATCGACAAGGGTGCGACGATCGCCCTCGGTGGCAAGCGGCACGAGACTGCCGACGCCGTCTACTACGAGCCGACCGTGGTGCTCGATGTGAACCACACGATGGACGTGATGCATGAAGAGACCTTCGGCCCGGTCGTTCCCATCATGCGGGTACCGGACGAGGCAACGGCGCTGCACCTCGCCAACGACTCGAAGTACGGGCTCCACGGATCGGTGTGGACCAAGGACAAGCGACGTGGGGAACGTATCGCGTCACGGATGAAGACCGGTACCGTCGCCGTCAACGACCACCTCATCAACTTCTTCTACCCAACGATCAAGCTCGGCGGTATCGGAGATTCTGGCCTCGGCGGGGTGATGAGCGGCGACGGAATCCGCGCCTTCTGCGTCCACAGATCCATCACCGAGGCGAGATTCCGACCGACGACCATGGTGCTCGGTGGGTGGCTCCCGCGCCGCGTCGGTCCTCGATGGTGGAAGTTCCTCGCCCGAGCGCTCTTCGGATGGCGACGCTGAGGTGACCTTCGGCCCTCTCGTCACGACGACGTGGCTCGCCGCTCACCTGGATGACCCACAGATGCGTCTCGCCGACTGCCGCTGGTATCTCGGTGAGCCCGATAGAGGTTCGGCCGAGTACCGACGAGGACACATCCCCGGAGCGGTGTACGTGTCACTCGACGATGATCTCTCGGCACCCACCGGTCCGGGACGTCATCCGCTCCCTCAACCCGAGGACTATGCCGCCCGTCTCGGCTCGATGGGGTTCGGCGATGACGCGGTGATCGTGGCCTACGACGATCGCGGTGGAGCGATCGCCTCGCGACTGTGGTGGATGCTGCGCAGCATCGGGCACCGCGCTGTGGCCGTTCTCGACGGAGGGCTCACGGCATGGCTCGCCGAGGGCCGCCCAACATCGACGCTGGCCGGGACCCATGCGGCGGAGCCGCTCACCGTCCGAGCGCGGCCGCGGACGATCGATGCGGCCACGCTGGAAGAGAACCTCGGATCGATGCTGCTCATCGACGCACGGGATGCCGATCGGTACCGCGGCGAGCACGAGCCCGTCGATCCGGTCGCAGGCCACATCCCATCGGCCATCAACGTGCCGATGACCGGCAATCTGAGGGACGACGCACGATTCCTCGACGCCGGTGCGCTTCACGCACGCTACGCAGACGCCGGCGTCACCGGTCGGGAGAGCGTCGTCTACTGCGGGAGCGGCGTGACCGCGTGCCACGACATCCTCGCCATGGAGATCGCCGGTCTTCCGACGGCGACGCTCTACCCCGGTTCGTGGAGCGACTGGAGCAGCAGCGGCCGCCGGGTGATGACGGGAGAGGCGCCCGGAACGCGCTGAACGCAGGATGGCGTCCTACCCCCCGGAGCACCTTGCGGTCCGGCCCCTTCGTCCCCAGCATCCTGCGTTCAGCTTCGACCGGTACCCGTCACGCGACGGCACGGCACGCGGACACGGTACAACGCCGCACCGCTGCCATGGACACCTGGTTTTCGCGTGCTGACCAGGGTTTTCGCGACACGACCCGGTACGGAGCCGTACCGCGCGAAGAGGTCTCAGGTCCCACGTCTCAGGTCTCAGGTCTCAGGTCAGGTCCCACGTCTCAGGTCCCACGTCTCAGGTCTCAGGTTCGAGCGGAGACCTCGCACTCCCCTTTGCGGCGCGCCTTCTGGCTTGGGACTTGGGACTTGGGACTTGTGACTTGTGACTCAAGACTTGCGACTTGGCACCACCGGTGCCGCGCTTGCCGGGCCTACCCGATCCCGAGTGCTGCTTCTGCGCCTTCGAGTGTCTGGCCGCCGGTGAGGACTGGGGCGAAGAGATCGCCGTATTGGCGGACGCGTTCCCAGATCGTCTGGATCGTGAAGTCACCCGGCTCGACCTGACCAACCTCCTGCCACAGGAGTGGCGTCGACACGGGCGCTCCGGGAACCGGTCGCACGGAATAGACCGAAGCGATCGTCTTGCCCCCGACGTTCTGGTTGTGGTCGATGAAGACTTTGGGGCCTCGCCTGGCGATGTCCCACTCCATCGTGACGCTGTCGGGATCCGCCGCAGCGATCATGTGGCCGATCGTTGCCACGAAGTTCCGCACCCGCGCGTAGTCGTACTGCGGCTCGATCGGCACGTAGATGTGCATACCGGAGGCCCCGGACGTCTTGGGGTAGCCGGCGAGACCGAGCCGTTCGAGGATCACGTTGACGAGTCCAGCGACATAGCCGACTTGCTGCCACGTCGCCCCCTCCTGAGGATCGAGGTCGAAGATGGCGAAGTCCGGGTACGCATGGCGCTCGACCCGCGACAGCCACGGGTGCATCTCGATGCAGCCGAGATTGGCGACCCAAATGAGGGATTCGACGTCGGGTGCGGTGCAGAACTCGATTGGCTCGCCTCGGTGGCTCGAATGGATCGGAGCACGGACGAGCCACTCCGGCGCATGTGACGGGCATTGCTTCTCGTAGAACGACGGCCCCGTTGCACCGTCCGGGTATCGCGACATCGACAGGGCGCGCCCTGCGAGGTGGGGCAGCAGCAACGGCGCAATGGAGGCGTAGTACTGGACGAGATCGCCTTTGGTGTATCCGTCGTCCGGGAAGAACGGCTTGTCCGGGTTCGAGAGACGCACGCGCCGGCCGAGACCGGTCGTCGCATAGGCATCGCCATCGCGTTCGATCGTCACCGGATCGGGGAACGTGATCGATCCCGAGGACAGCGGCCGTCCGTCGCCCGTCGATTCGGGGCGAGCGGCGGCTTCACCGGCACGCAGCGCCACTTCGATCGCATCGTGACTCGACTCCTCCTTCGCCTCGGAGATGACGATCATCCGCATGCCGGCCTCGGTCGCAGCTGCGGCAAGCGGGTCGGCACGGAGGGTGCCCGAGCCATACGGAACGTGCCGGATCTCCCCTTTCGGCCCGAACTCGTTGTCGGTGAACTGAGTGTGCAACGGATCGATCGCCCACCCAGGGAACTCGCTCCTCAAGAAGTTGATGACCGACAGGAACGCGTCCTTCGTCGTCAGGGCGCCACCGGACTTGGCGTGCACATGCGCCCAGTCGATGACGGGGCGAACGAACGAGAACCGTTGTGCGATCAGCGCGATGTCACCGAGAGTGCCGAAGGATCGATCGGTACCGGTGGTTTCGAGCCCGAGGGCAACGCCGAGATGGCGGACCTTCGACTCGATCCGGCGCAGGCCTTCGTCGACCAGTTCGTGCAGCTCCTCCGGAGTTCGACCCTTCACGTACCCGGTGTGCGCCACGATCGTGTGCGCCCCGAGTGCCTTCCCCAGCTTCATGGTGTGTTCCAGCGCGGCGAGCGTCTGGACACGTTTCTCGGCATCATCGACCGTGAGCACTGCGAAGTACGGCGCATGGACGGACAGGGCAATCCCACGATCAGCAGCCAAGTCACCGAAGGTCCTGCAGCGCTTCTCTTTCCATGGGAATCCGTGCACGAAGGGCAGCTCGAGAGCATCGTGGCCACGGGCAACGAGACCATCGAGGTACGCCTCGTCGGAAACACCCTCGGGCGGCAACTTCGAGATGCCGTAGCGGATCATGGGGAGAGCCTACGGCGGAGACCGGCTCCGCCGGTCGGTACCGGGTACTTGATACCGGGCGCCCTCCCTTTCAGGAGGGGATCCGAATTCACGGTTTCGTAAGGGCGATACCGGCTCCGTAGACGCTGGACGTCGATAGCGTCTGCATCGTGACCGCCCGGATTGCGTTCCTGCTCGTCATTGCATTGATGCTTGCTGCGTGTTCGTCCTCGGACGGAAGCGACACGACGGTGGCTTCGGCCACCGACACCACGTCGACAACCGTTGCGGACACTGTGGCGCCAACGCTGCCACAGATCGCTGACGTTGGGCTCGTGGACAGTCAGGGGAACGTCATTGGAGAGGCACCGGTACCGCCGAGCGGTCCGGTCGACCCAGCCGTGAGCGATGCGCTCGATCGGTTGTGGGCCTCGCTCGCCATTGAGGTCGACCTCGAAGCGCTCGGTGAAGTCCAGACCGCCGACGATGCGCGTCTGGCTTGGCTGATGAGCGATCTCCTCCGGTTCTTCCAGACGGGCAGGATCGGAGAGGCAACAGTCTCGGCCTTCAACGAGCTCACCGGCTCCGACGTCGTCATCGACGGCGTGAACTCACCCTGGAAGGCGGCAACCGACCGCCTCTTCGCCTGGGAAACGCCCGCCCCTCCCGGATACGTCGACTACAAGGCGGGGCTGTACACGCTCATCGAGCCCGGCTGGCGACAGTTCTTCGATGACGCCGACAGCGACATCGACTGGCGCTTCGTCAGTTGGGGTGGAGTTCGTATCGACGACCGCCCGCTGGGTGATCCGAATCCATGCCCCTTCGGCTGCATTCCTGCACTCGACGACCCGGCCGTCACCGATGCGGCCGGCGGCAGCTGGTACGCCGACGACGGCGTCGTCTTCGCCGTGGTCATCAAGGGCGAGGCGCGTGCCTACCCGAGGCACATCATGGAGATCCACGAGATGGTCAATGACACACTCGGCGGACGCCGAATCGGGATGCCGTACTGCACGTTGTGTGGTTCTGCCCAGGCCTACTTCACCGACGCTGTGCCCGACGGCGTCGAGACTCCCATCCTGAGGACGTCCGGACTGCTCTCGCGTTCGAACAAGGTGATGTACGACTTGGTCACCGGATCGGTGTTCGACACGTTCCTCGGCAACGCACTGTCGGGTCCGCTGCGTGAGTCGGGTGTTGTGCTCGAGCCGGTGTCGGTCGTCACAACGACGTGGGGCGAATGGAAGGCCGCCCACCCCGACACGACGATCGTTGCGGAGGACGGCGGCCTCGGCCGCACGTACGATCTCGACCCCTTGCGGGGCCGTGACGACAACGGGCCCATCTTCCCCGTCGGCGACGTCGATCCACGGCTCCCGGTACAGGAGCAGGTGCTCGGCGTGGTCAGCCCCTCCGGGCAAGCGATTGCCTTCCCCGCAGAGGAGGCCCGCACCGCGCTGCAGAACGGAGACCGTGTGACGCTCGCAGAGGTCGAGCTCGTTGCCGATGGAGGCGGACTCAGAGCACGAATGACGTCCGGCGAGGACCTGCCGTCTCACCAGGCCTTCTGGTTCGCCTGGAGCCAGTTCCGCCCCGACACGATGGTGTGGAGTGGCGAGTAGCGAGGCGTCACGGCTGCGCCGTCACGTTCAATGGACCTCCCAGGCGACCAATCGTGTGGGCTCCAAACGACCTCGGCAGCCGCCGCTCACGGCTTGGAGCACGGTCACGGTGTCGCCGTCGACTACTCCCCCCGTCAGGGTGCGGACCGCTTCGTCGTTGTGAAACAGCGATACGTGCGGACGGATCGCTCCCTGTTCATCGAGGAGGTGGACCCGGAGCTCCGGGTGGCGATCAAACACTGCACCGACCACGTGCGCCAGATCATCGGCCTCCACGACGAATCGCCGCTCACCGCCGACGAGCGTCGCCAGCATCGATGGGATCGTGACGTGGACGGCCGCCATCAGGTCGCCAGGACCTTGACCGAGGTGATCCGCGGAAATGTCGCCGGGAGACGTTGCCACGACTCCCCGGTGTCGGCCGACCACCACAGCTCGCCGCCGGTCGTCCCGAAATACACGCCCCCGTTCGGCAAGCCGTCGACATCCATCGCTCCCCGCAGCACCCCAACGAAGGACGGCTCGTCGCGTAGTCCCTCGGAGCGTCGGGTCCAGTGATCGCCGTCGTTCGCCGATGCGTACACGGCGAGCGCCCCGCCCACCGGCATGCGGTACTCGTCGGACTCCAGCGGGATCACGAACAACGTCCCGGTTGCGGGGTCGCGCACCACGGGGAAGCCGAAACCGGTACCGGGGAGCCCTTCCTCGATCCGGTCCCAAGTGACCCCACCATCCTTCGTTCGATAGACCCCGCGGTGATCCTGGCGCCAGATCCGGTTGGAGTCGTCCGGGTGGGCCACGATGCAATGAACGCAGTACCCGATATCGTGTTCGTCGCCGGGAGCAGCGATCTGCACGCCGCCGTTGCGCAACTCCCAGCTCGATCCGCCGTCCTCACTGGCAAAGACACCGACGGCGGAGATCGCAACCCAGATGCGATCCGGATCGGCGGGATCGACGAGAATACGATGCAGCGCCAGGCCGCCGAGGCCGGGCTGCCAACCGCTGCGAGTCTCGTGCTCGTTCAGAGCGACGACCGGTTCCCACGTCTCAGCGTCGTCGGTGCTGACGAACAGCCCCGCCTCCGCAACTCCCGCATAGAGCCGATCTCCGGCAGCGGCAAAGCTCCAGATCTTGTTCAGCTTGCGATCGGCGTCCGCCGGGTACGCCGGACCGGCGACCACCTGCTCCCACCGCTCGAGGTCCGATGATCGGTGGATTGCTGCGCCGTACCACGTCGATCCAGTGGCGAGCAGGACGTCACCGCCGGGGGCCAAACCGAACGTCGTGACCTCCCACCCACGGTGATGGGGACCAGACAGCTGCCAAGTTCGGCGATCGTCGGATGTGGCAAACCAGGCACCCTTCACCGTTCCGATGCCGACGACGACCGCCATCCTGCCTCCCCGTTCTGCGATCACTGCGAGGCTACCGATGTCCCCATGATCGTGGCGGCCCGCGGACGCCGGTAATGCCGATGCGGATCGCACCACCGTGCCTGCCAGAAGCTGGTATGACCTGATTTGGTTTAGTCGGCGGCAAGGCAACCGGCTAAGGTGCCGGGTTCCCGGTACGGACACCGGGACCGAAACGACGAGTGGTGCCCGTCACATCGGCTTGCCGAACGAAGGGGTTCTGGCGTGCGGACCAGGAAGGCAACAAACCGCCACGAGGCGTATTTGCGACTCGTGGAGTACCACATCGGCCTCGCTGTGGACGCCGGTTTCTGCCGGGCCCGGATCGAGGACGATGAGCTCACCGGCGACCTCATCACGTTGGACGGCTCGGAAGTCGCCAATTTTGGGCTGTGCTCGTACATGGGCCTTGCCCTCGACGAACGGGTGAAACAGGGAGCAATCGAGGCCATTCAGCGCTACGGCTCCGTGTACTCGTCATCGGCGGTCTACACCTCGGTCGGTCTCTTCAACGATCTCGAGGACCGGCTGCGTCAGATCTTCGAGTCTCCGGTGTCGATCGCAGCGACCACGACGCTCGCCCACCTCTCGGTCTTGCCGATGGTCATCACACCGGATGACCGCATCCTCATCGACGTCCAGACACATGCCACGGTGCACATGGCCGTCGAGATCCTCAAAGCCAAAGGACACACTCCGGTCCTGCTGCCGCACAACGACATGGAGGCTCTCGAACGGGCGGTCGAACAGGCGGCGATCGATGCCCGGCGGGTGTGGTACCTCGCCGACGGGGTGTACTCGATGTACGGCGACGTCGCTCCGGTTGCCGAGATCGCGGAGATTCAGGCTCGTCACGAGTCCATGTGGGTCTACTACGACGACGCCCACGGGCTCGGCTGGCAAGGGGCCAAAGGCCGGGGCCACGTGCTCGGGCAGATCCCGATGAACGACCGGATGATCGTGGCGGCGTCGATGTCGAAGGGATTCGGTGCGGGCGGCGCCGTCGTCGTCATGCCGAACGAGGAGCTCGTCAGGCGACTCCACGTGACCGGGACCACGTTCACGTTCTCGGGTCCGATGTACCCGGCGGAGGTTGGCGCAGCGGTGGCCGCTGCGGACATCTTCCTCTCACCCGAACACGAGCAGATGCGCATCCGCATGCAGGAGCAGATCGATCTGATCCGTCGCCTGGTGACCGAACACCAGCTCCCGGTGATGAGCCTTGCCACCAGTCCAATCTGGTTCGTGCGGCTCGGATCACCGGACAGCGTGATCGAGCTCGGTCGGCGAATGCACGCCGACGGGTTCTACGTCAACCCCTCGGCGTTCCCGGCCGTACCGGTTCGATACAGCGGTGTGCGGTTCACCAACACGCTCTATCACACCGACGAGCAGATCACCGGTTTGATCGAAAGCCTCGCACGCCACGTGCCCGACCTCGTCGTGGACCACGATCAAGCCGTGCAGCTCCCCCGCTGACGCCCGACGAGGATTCCTCCGGAACCCTTGATTGCCCTGCCATAGCTGCCGATAGGCCATAGATGGCAGTCGACGCAACTGCAGACGCAGTCGAGCGCGCGCCGCTTCGCGCGTGGTCGAGCCGGCGCGTCCCCATCCTGATCACGGCAGCCGTCGCCCTGACTGCAATCTGGACACTGTTTGATCCGTCCATCGAAGAGAGCGTCGGAGCTGCTGCACTGATGCTCGGCAATGCCACCGCCGGCGTGCTCCTCGTACGAGGCGCCCGGGAGCTTCCACGCTCGGAACGCCGCGCGTGGACGCTCGTCGGTGCCGGCTTGCTGCTCGCCGTGATCGGCGTACTCACCGTGGAGATCATCAACGGGATCACAGGCAACGCCCGTGCTTTCGGCCCCACCGACGTGATCTTCATCGTGACCTACGGCTCTGTGGTTGCCGGCCTGGCGTTGCTCCCGCACGTCCGCGGCAGCGCAGTCCAACGGCTGCGAGTGTGGCTCGACGGACTCATCGGCGCCGTGTCACTCGGAACCGTCCTCTGGGTGGTGTTCCTCGCCGGCCCGTTCCGCGAAATCGCCAACGCCCCGACATGGGATCGCTTCGTTGGAGTGGCCTACCCGGCACTCGACGTCATCGCGCTCATCGTCGTGATGATCGTCGCCGTTCGCCGGGGAAGCCTTCGGTTCGACCCACGAATCACATTCATCGGGCTCGGGTTCGCCGCTCAAGCGCTCGCCGACTTCGACTTCCTGCGGTCGGGAGTCGCAAGGACGTTCGACGAGGCGAGCCCGGACTTCACGCTGTTCCTGACGGCGTCCTTCTTCTACCTCCTCACCGGGTTGCTGGTGGCGAGGCGGCCGGCTCCGCGGGAGTACGCCGATCGCCGTGCAGCATTGCTTCCGATGATTGCGCCGTACGCAGCCGCTGCGGTGCTCGTCGGCTTCCTGTTCGCACGGGTCGTCGGGTCCGAGGTAGATGCGTTGACCATTGAGCTGCTGGTCGCCACGCTCATCGTCGGCGGCCTCGTCATCGGACGACAGGCCGTTGCGATCCGCGAGAACCGCCAGTTCGTCGAGAAGGAACGTGCCGCCTTGGTCTCATCCATCTCGCACGAGCTCCGCACACCACTGACCGCCATGGTGGGCTTCCTCGAGTTGCTCGACGACACGGAGACCGACATCGAAGCGGAGGAACGCAGCGAACTCACACGCATCGTTCATCAACAGGCGGTGTACATGTCTCGCATCGTCGCCGACCTCATCATGCTCGCTCGCGGCAGCACCAGCGACATCGACCTGACTGAAGGACCGGTCCGCGTCCGTGAGGCCATCGAGTCGGCGATGCGTGCCGTTTCGGAGTCCACCGAGGCGACCGACGTGTCGTGTCCGGCGGACCTCGTCATCTACGCCGACGGCGACCGCCTCCAACAGGTCCTCGTGAACCTGCTCGCCAACGCCATTCGGTACGGCGGCGACTACCGGGCAATCGTCGCCCGGGTCGATCGCGACGGCGTGGTGATCGAAGTCCATGACAACGGTCCCGGAGTGCCGCCGCGGTACGCCCTGAGCATCTGGGAGCGTTTCGAGCGAGGGCCGAACCGCTACAACGCAACGAACCCCGGATCGGGTATCGGTCTCGCCGTTGTCGAGGCCGTTGCCAAAGCGCACGGGGGCTCGGCCGAATACGAACGTTCAACACTGATCGGCGGGGCCTGCTTCCGGATCCGGCTTCCGCACCACCGCCTAGTGGACGAGCCGTTCATTCCGCTCGCCTCGGAGAAGGACACGCCGGCCGCCTGATCAACCGCGATCCTCGCCTCCGCCTGATTCGAACCCGAGCGTGTCACCGGAGACGACCACTCGAATCGATTCTCCGGCGCCGTGGCTGCCGCTGAGGAGCTCGAGCGCAAGCGGGTCGGCGACGGCTCGCTGGAGCAGCCGCTTGAGCGGCCGCGCCCCGTAGCTCGGGTCGTACCCATGGTCTGAGAGCCAATCGGCGGCTTCCGGATCGAGTTGCAGATCGATTCCTCGGGTTGCGACCCGCCGCCTCAGCTGATCGAACTGGAGGTCGACGATGGTGCGGAGATCGGACCTCGAGAGTCGGTGGAACACGACGAGATCGTCGACCCGGTTGAGGAACTCGGGCCGGAAGTGGCCGCGGACGACCTTCATCACTCGGTCGGTCACCGCCTCGTCCGGAAGGTCGGGATCGATGAACTCGGACCCGAGGTTCGACGTCATGATCAGCACCGCGTTGGTGAAGTCGACCGTTCGGCCCTGACCATCCGTCAGACGACCATCGTCGAGCAGTTGGAGCAGCGTGTTGAACACGTCCTGGTGCGCCTTCTCGACCTCGTCCATGAGGATGACCGAATAGGGGCGACGCCGCACCGCCTCGGTGAGCTGCCCACCCTCGTCGTAGCCGACGTAGCCCGGAGGTGCGCCGATCAGCCGGCTGACAGAGTGCTTCTCCATGTACTCGGACATGTCGATGCGGACCATGGCGCGCTCGTCATCGAAGAGGAACTCGGCGAGGGCACGAGCCAGCTCGGTCTTCCCGACGCCGGTCGGGCCCAGGAAGATGAACGAGCCGATCGGACGGTGCGGATCGGAGAGCCCGGCTCGGCTGCGCCGAATGGCGTTAGCGACTGCGGCGACCGCCTCGTCCTGGCCGACGACCCGTTCGTGGAGATGGTCCTCCAGCCGAACGAGCTTCTCCATCTCGCCTTCCATCAGCCGCGACACCGGAATCCCGGTCCAGCGGGAGACGACGTCGGCAACGTCCTCCTCGTCGACTTCCTCCTTGAGCATCTTGCCGTTGGCTTGCAGGGCCTCGAGCTCCGCTTGTCCGGTCGCCAGTGCCCGTTCGAGTTCCGGCAAGGTGCCGTAGCGCAGCTCGGCAGCGCGCTGGAGGTCACCATCGCGTTCGACGCGCTCCGCCTCGGCCCTCATCTCCTCGATCTCCTGCTTGACGGCCCGGATGGCATCGATTCGTTCCTTCTCGAGCGTCCAATGCGCCGTGAGGGCATCGAGTTGCTCGCCGAGGTCGGCGAGTTCCTGCTCGATGGCCTCGAGACGCTGCGCCGATGGCTCGTCGGATTCCTTCTGGAGGGCGTTGCGCTCGATCTCGAGTTGGCGGCGGCGGCGTTCGAGGTCATCGATCTCATCGGGCATCGAATCGATCTCGATACGCAGACGCGATGCCGCCTCGTCGACGAGGTCGATGGCCTTGTCCGGGAGGTGACGTGCGGTGATGTAGCGATCGGACAGCACGGATGCCGCCACCAGCGCGGCGTCGGTGATCCGAACCCCGTGGTGGACTTCGTAGCGTTCCTTGAGGCCACGCAGGATCCCGATCGTGTCCTCGGTCGATGGGGGCTCGATCAGCACGGGGGCAAACCGTCGTTCGAGCGCAGCATCCTTCTCGATGTGCTTGCGGTACTCGTCGAGCGTGGTTGCCCCGATCATGCGGAGCTCACCTCGAGCCAGCATCGGTTTCAGCATGTTCGATGCGTCCATCGCGCCCTCGGCGGCGCCGGCGCCGACGATGGTGTGCATTTCGTCGATGAACGTGACGATGCCGCCGGCCGCGGCTTTGATCTCGTCGAGCGTCGCCTTGAGTCGCTCCTCGAACTCGCCGCGGTACTTCGCACCGGCGACCATCGCCCCCAAGTCGAGGGCCACGATGCGCTTGTTCTTCAGTCCCTCGGGCACGTCACCATCGACGATGCGCTGCGCCAGGCCTTCGGCGATTGCCGTCTTGCCGACACCCGGCTCGCCGATGAGCACCGGGTTGTTCTTGGTCCGCCGGCTGAGCACCTGAATGACCCGCCGGATCTCATCGTCACGACCGATGACCGGATCCAGTTTGCCCTGCTGCGCCAGCGCCACGAGGTCACGCCCGAACTTCTCGAGCGGGGCCAGCGTGTCCTCGGGGCTCTGCGAGGTGACCCGCTGCGCACCGCGCACCTCGGCGAGTGCGCCGAGGACGGCGTCCTTGCTCACCCCGGCATCGCGAAGCAGCCGGCCGACGGCCTCCGTCCCGATGGACAGGGCGATCACGATGTGCTCGACCGACGTGTATTGGTCCTTCATCGCCGCTGCCTCGGCTTCGGCCGCTCTGAGGACGGCAACGGTGTCGTTGGCAAACCCCGTCTCGCCGGTGTCTCCGTACATCTGCGGAAGACGCTCGAGTTCGCCCTCGGCGCCGCTGCGAAGGTCGGCGGGATTGGCCTCGAGCTTGGCGAGCAACGGGTAGACGATGGTGTCGGTCTGACCGAGGAGCGCGATCAGGAGATGCGCGGGTGTTGCGGCCTGGTGATGGCGGCGAGCAGCCTCGTCACGTGCGCCGAGGATCGCTTGCTGCGACTTCTGGGTGAAGGCGTTGATGTCCATGGACCGGTGCCGGCTCCTTGATCGATGGCCTGCCGTCGGTGATCACCGACAAGACTAGCACAGGTAGGCAGGAAATCTGAGTGCATAATTATCAGATCTATCAGACCCCGTCGCAGGTCTCAGGTCTCAGGTCCCAGGTCACAAGTTCTGAGTTTCAAGTTCCAAGTCTCAGGTACTCGCTACTCGCTACTCGCTACTCCCCGACCTACTCTCCGCCAATGTCCTTCAGGGAAAAAGGCGGCTGGTGGGTCGTTGCACAGGTGGTCGCGTTTCTTGCCCTTGCGGTGGTCTTCGCCGTCACTCCCCGAGATGAGGGCAACATCGGACTGGTCGTGATCGGATGGGTGCTCGTCGGCGCCGGCGTCTGGCTCGCCGGTGACGCCGTGGTTCGGATTCGCCAGCACCTCACGCCGTACCCAGCTCCCGTGGCCGGTGCCCCCCTCCGCAAGGGCGGTGCCTATGCAGTCGTCCGTCATCCGATCTACGCCGCGCTCGTCCTCGAAGTCTTCGGGTTCGGGCTCGCGTTCGGCAGCACCTGGACATCCGTGGGTGCGTTCTTGCTTGCAGCCTTCTTCGGCGCCAAGTTGACCCACGAGGAACGCCTCCTCGTGGCCGAACACCCCGACTACGAGGAGTACCAGAAGCGGGTGCCGTGGCGGCTCGTCCGCGGACTCTGGTGACACGGCGATGACCGAACTCCTCGCGCTTGGCTCTGCGGTGTCGTTCGGCATTGCCGACTTCATGGGGGGCGCCGCCAGCCGGCGAGCCCGGCCGCTCCGAGTCACTGCGCTCGCACAACTCGCCAGTGCGGTGGCGTTGATCCCACTCGTCACACTTGTCGCCGCACCGAACGTCCGGGCCGAGGATCTCCTGTGGGGCGCAGGTGGCGGACTCTTCGGCATGCTTGGAATCGTGGCACTCTTCGCCGGCCTGAGCCGAGGAGCCATGGGCGTGGTTGCCCCGATCACGGCGGTGCTCTCCGCCGTGGTGCCGGTCATCGTCGGACTGGCACTCGGCGAGCGGCCCGCCGGCTTGGCGTTCGGCGGAATGGCACTGGGAGTCCTGGCAATCGTCGCCGTCTCGGCTCCGGGCACTCGAGACGGCGTCGTTGATCGTTACGCCATCCTGGCGGCCGTGGCCGCCGGATTGGGCTTCGGGATCTTCTTCGTCTTCCTCGGCCAGACCGAGCCCGAGGCCGGCATGTGGCCACTCGTCACCGCCCGCGCGGTTTCGGTTCCGCTCATCGTCGCAATGGCATGGTCGCGCGGCGGCGTGCTGCCGCTGCGTCCGACACGCAAGATCGCCGTGGCTTCCGGCATGATCGACATGGGGGCCAACGGGCTGTTCATCGCCGCTGCACAACGCGGGTTGCTGTCGATCGCCTCCGTCCTGTCGTCGCTCTACCCGGTCGTTACGGTGATCCTGGCGTGGGTGGTGCTGCACGAACGGCTGCGCACCGTGCAGATCGGTGGCGTGATGGGAGCGGTTGTGGCTGTCACGATGATCGGATTCGCCTGATGAGGCCGTACGAACGCCTTCCGGGTGATCCGCCTACCGTGCGCGTATACGGAGCGACGTTGGAGGAGATGTTCGAGGAAGCGGCGTATGCCGTCTTCGATCAGGGGCACCGGCTCGATGAGATTCCTGGTACGTATTCGCGGCCCGTGATCGCCGCCGGCGACACGATGGCCGAGCTCCTCGTTGCATGGATCGACGAGCTGCTCGCTATGAGTCGCGTGGAAGGAATCGTGCCGTCGTACTTCGTCGTCGATCGGCTCGAAGAGGGCGGAGTCCAGGGGTCCGCTGCTGGGCTGCCGGTGGGCGAAGCGCCGCGTCGTGGAGCAGCGGTGACGGGCCTCAGACCGCCGCCGCCCTTGCCCGTCGAGATCCCCGACGGCTGGTGGGCCGATCTCATTCTCGACGTCGAACCGATGATGCGGCTGGTCTGATACGGATCGGAGAAGCGCGGAACTTCCATCCTGGGAGCGGGTCGAACATGTGGATAGCATCCGCGTGTGGGAAGACACTCTCGAGAGGAGACGGGATGAGCAATCTCATCAAGGAGTTCAAGGAGTTCGCACTCAAGGGCAACCTCGTGCAGCTGGCCGTGGCGTTCGTGCTCGGCGTCGCATTCGCTGCCGTGGTGTCGGCGCTGGTCGACCAGATCGTCATGCCGATCGTCGGCATCATCTTCGGCGAGCCGGACTTCTCCAATGCCCTCGTACTCACCATCAACGACTCCCGCATTCTCTTCGGAGCGTTCCTCCAGGCAGTTGTCGTGTTTGCCATGACGGCGTTGGCACTGTTCCTCTTCGTCGTGAAGCCGTACAACGCCATGCAGGCCCGATACGAGAAGGGCGAGGAAGAACCACCCGCGACACCCGAAGAGATCGAACTCCTGCGCGAGATCCGCGACTCGCTCGCCAAGTAACGAACCGACGAATCGCTGGAGGGCCCCGGTTCACCCCGGGGCCCTTCTTCGTCCCAGACCGATCGTCAGCACGTCACATGGAGAACGGCATTGAACTCGGATGTGTCGAGGCTGCGGAGGAGGGCACACGCTGCTGCCGTCGGCATCACCTCGAGGGTGACCCCACGTCGTGCTGCGGCCGCCCAGACGTCGTCCATGATCGGCAAGCGAGCCGAGTGTCCGGAACCGATGACGAGTCGACGACTCGACCACGGGATGTCTTCCGATGCAGACAGCGGCGTGTGACCAAAGCGGGGCTTCGCCGCCTTCGAGGGACCCTTGTCACGCGCTCGCACCACACCGGACTCGATGACCACATCGTGGTCGTAGCGAGTGCCGTTCACGACGATCGTCCCAAACCCGGGGTACTCCACGTCCATCGTTCCATCGTACGCCGAGACCGTCCGACCGGACGGTGCGCTCCGTAAACCGGGTGAGACCGGGAATCCCCCCACGGCTCCCTGCGTTGTCGCCGGAGAGCCCCCATCACAGGAGTACGCATGGCCAAGGCAAGCTGGAACGGTGTTGTTCTCGCGGAGAGCGACGACACGATCATCGTCGAGGGCAACCACTACTTCCCACCGCAGGCGCTCAACCGTGACTTCCTCGTGGAAACCGACGCGCACACGATCTGCCCGTGGAAGGGCACGGCCTCGTACTACGACATCGTTGTCGACGGTGCCACCAACAGCGGCGCTGCCTGGTACTACCCCTCCCCGAAGCCCGCCGCCAGCGATATCAAGGACCACGTCGCCTTCTGGCGAGGAGTCAAGGTCGAGGCGTGATTCAGCGGAGCTGAATCGGTGCGCATAGGTCCTCCGGGTTGCCGATCCCCGGGGTCTCAGTACTCAGTACTCAGTACTCCCGGCGGCCCTAGCCGCCGGGCAACGTGAACGACACTCGGCCGCCGGGGCCCGGCTCGGCCCAGATGGTGCCACCCATCGCCGAGACGAACCCTTCGGCAATCGCGAGTCCCAGGCCGGCACCGCCGGTGTCGCGAGCGCGTGCCGGATCAGAGCGGTGGAAGCTCTTGAAGGCGTCTTCTACGAAGTCTGGGGAGAAACCGGGACCTTCGTCGACGACGCGGACCCGGGCGTGCTCGCCGCCGGCGACGCTCACCAGAACCCGGCTGTTGTCCGGGGCGTAACGGATCGCGTTGTCGACGAGGTTTCGAAACACCCGGGAGAGCGCTTCGGGGCCGCCGGTGACGATCGTGCGATCTGCCGCATCGAGGGCGAGCTCGACGCCTCGCTTGGCGGCGACGGGCCGCAACACTTCGATGGTCTCGTCGGCCACTTCCGTCAGGTCGACCGGGGCGAGCATGATCTCGAGCGAACCGGATTCGATCTTCGCCAGGAGGAACAGGTCCTCGACGAGCGAGTTGAGGGCGGCGACGTCGTGCTCCATCGACCGCAGGTAGCGGTCCCGATCGGGAGCAACGTCATCACGCAACGCCTCCAACGCGGCACGGAGCGCAGCGAGCGGAGTCCGCAAATCGTGACCGATCGCGGCCAGGAACTCGCGTCGGGCTGCATCGTTCTGCCGTCGCTCCTGGTCGGCGGAGGCCAGCTGGGCCGCCATGGAGTCGAGCGCAACCGCAAGGTGCCCGATCTCATCGTTGCGATCGACCCCACTCCGGGCGGCGAAGTCACCCGCCGCAACCCGGTCGGCCGTCCGGGCCATGCGGCCGAGATCCTCCGTCCACGGACGCGACACGGCAACGGCGAACCCCATTCCGGCGAGCACACCGACACCGAGCACGACGATGACCAGCGTCAGATCGTGTGACGACAGGAACATGTTGCGGGCGGCCAATGCCACCCCGGCAGCGACGATGGTGACTGCGGTCATCGACAGGGTCGTGACCGTGGTCCGCAACGACATGTTCCTGGTCGCCCATTTCGGCAGCACCCATGCTGCGGCGCCGGCCGAGGCTGCCATGGCGGCGAACAGCACGAAGAGTTGAACGCGTTCAGCTCCCGACGGCTGCATCGAGATCTCGAACCATGCCAAGCCGACGACGACGATCGCCAAGAACCCTGCGAACAACCGAATGGCTCTCATGGTTCGAAGCGGTATCCGACACCCCAGACGGTGGCGATCCATCGGGGCGCATCAGGGTCGGCTTCGATCTTCTGACGGAGGCGCCGGACGTGGACGGTCACCGTCGATGGATCCTGGTAGTCCGGGCTCGAATCCCAGACCTGCTCGAGGAGCTGGCCGCGCGAGAACACCTGGCGGGGCGATGCGGCGAGAAACGCCAGCAAGTCGAACTCCTTCGGGGTCAGCTCGATCGCCTCGCCGTCGAGACGGACCTCACGAGTTGCACCCTCGATCGTCAGGCCGTCGAACTCGAGCAACGAGGGAGCCGGTGATTGCCGGGTTCGGCGCAACACGGATCGGACCCGGGCGGCGAGTTCGCGCGGCGAGAACGGCTTGACGACGTAGTCGTCGGCCCCGAGCTCGAGTCCGAGCACGCGATCCGTTTCCTCAGTCCGAGCGGTGAGGAGGATCACCGGAACGTCGATCGCCTTACGAACCTCGGTGAGCACCGAGAAGCCGTCGAGTTGGGGAAGCATCACGTCGAGCACCACCAGATCCGGATGCGTCGAGTTGATCAGGTCGAGCGCAGTCCGACCATCCGCTGCCTCGATCACGGCGAAGCCCTCACGTTCGAGATACGCCACGACGACTTCGCGCACCATCGGCTCGTCGTCGACGACGAGCACTCGCGCGGTCGAATCGCTGGAGTTCCCCGGCATGCCCCCATGGTACGGCGAGGCGTCACCGCACTCCACGGTCCTGGCCGGAAGTTCCGCGTTTGTTCACCACCCGTTCCGAGCGATGAAAGATCGCCCCCGCAGACTCGGCGGCAGTCGAGACAGGGAGTGCCCATGTCATTGAGTCTGAGGAGAGTAGGAATCCTCGTCGCGGTTGCCGCAATAGTCGCCACGTTCATCGTCGCCGCCGGTCGACCGGCCGACGCGGCCGCCGGCCACCACGAGCGGTCGTACCTGGTGACGGTTGAGAACCTCACCGAAACCCAGCTGTTCACACCGACCGTCGTGGCAACCCACGACTGGCGCAGCCAGGTCTTCCGCACCTGGCGCCCGGCTTCGGATGGCATCCAAGCGCTCGCCGAAAACGGCGGCGTTCCGGTTCTGGTCGATGAACTCACCGGCGCACGAGGCGTCTACGACGTCGAGGTTGCCGGAGAAGGCCCGATCGGGCCGGGCGAGTCGGTGCAGACCGTCGTCACGGCCGGCCGCACTGCGTGGCGTCTCTCGGCTGCGGCGATGCTGATCTGCACCAACGATGGCTTCGCCGGAGCGAGCAAGCTCACGCTCCCGAAGGAGTACGGCGAGGTTCGTGCCGTCTACGGCATCGCCTACGATGCCGGCACCGAGAGGAACACCGAGTCCTACGGCGACCTCGTCCCACCGTGTGACGGCCTCGGCCAGACCGGTGAGTCCAACCCCGCACTCGCCGAGAAGGGTCGGGTCCACCCGCACCGGGGCATCCATGGCCGGGCAGACCTGTCCTTCGAGGACCATGGCTGGACCGGACCCGTGGTGAAGATCACCGTCGAGCGCGT
>JASJAX010000107.1 GCA_030066755.1 Acidimicrobiia bacterium | reverse complement strand
AACCTACACTCGCCGCCGAGGGAGGTGCTGTGGGCAAGCCGGCAATCATCGCAATCGACGACGACCCCCAAGTGCTGTCTGCCGTTGCGCGTGATCTGCGGTCCCGTTACGGCGAGGAGTTCCGGATCGTTCGAGCACCGTCGGGCGGCGAGGCACTCCAAGCCCTGACCGAACTGCAGCGTCGCGGCGACACCGTTGCCGCGTTCGTCGCCGATCAACGGATGCCGGTCATGACCGGCACACAGTTCCTGGCGAGCGCACGAGAGGTGTTCCCACGCGCCAAGAAGGTGCTCCTCACCGCGTATGCCGACACCGACGCTGCGATCGACGCCATCAACGCAGTCGGGCTCGATCACTACTTGATGAAGCCGTGGGATCCGCCAGAGGAGAATCTCTACCCGGTCCTCGACGATCTCCTCGACGATTGGCGAGCGAACGTGCCGCCACCGTTCGACGGAATCCGGGTGGTCGGCGTCCGCTGGTCGCCGATCAGCCACGATGTGCGCGACTTCCTGGCCCGCAATCAGGTTCCGTATCGGTTTGTCGACGTCGAACGTGACGATGCGGCGGCAGCCATGGTCGACGCAGCGACCGCCGGAACCGGGACCGTACCGATCGTGTTCTTCCCTGATGGCAGCAATCTCGTCCAGCCCAGCCACGTGGAACTCGCCGAGAAGGTCGGATTGCAGACGGAAGCGCGGAATCCGTTCTACGACTTGATCATCGTTGGTGCAGGCCCTGCCGGGCTCGGCGCCGGCGTGTACGGGGCATCCGAAGGCCTCCGCACGGCGATCATCGAACGTGAGGCAACGGGCGGTCAGGCCGGAACCAGCTCCCGGATCGAAAACTACCTGGGGTTTCCCCAAGGAATCAGCGGCAAGGACTTGGCACGGCGCGCCACCACACAGGCGCGGAAGTTCGGGGCCGAGATCCTGACCGCCGTGGAGGTGACCAACGTCCGTGTCGACGATTCCACCCGGGTCGTCGAGCTCAGCGACGGAACGGAACTCGGTTGTCATGCGCTGGTGGTTGCGACCGGCATGACCATCCGCAAGCTGGCCGTTCCCGACCATGACCGCTTCGTCGGTGCCGGTATCTACTACGGCGCTGCGCCATCCGAGGCGGTCGAGTACCGCGGCGGCCATGTGTTCGTCGTCGGTGCCGCCAACAGTGCCGGTCAGGCGTCGATGATGCTGTCGAAGTACGTCGGGAACGTCACGATCTTGGTTCGGGGGGATTCCCTCGAGGCGAAGATGTCGCAGTACCTGGTCGATCAGATCCGGGCGACACCGAACATCGACGTCCGTACCGGCACCCAGATCGCCGAGGTCCACGGGGCTGATCGGCTCGAAGCCATCGTGCTCCGTGACCGCGACACCGGGGAGCTCGAAACGGTGGAGTCCAACGGCATGTTCATCTTCATCGGTGCTCGGCCCCACTCGGATTTCCTCGAGGGCATCGTCGGGCTCGACGCCAGGGGCTTCGTGCGCACCGGGTCCGACGTACTCGCCGCCGAAGACCTGCCGACGCCGTGGCCGCTCGACCGGGACCCGTACCTCATGGAGACGAGCGTGCCGGGCATCTTTGCCGCAGGGGACGTGCGTGCCGGCGTCGTGCGCCGTGTCGCGTCCGCCGTCGGCCAGGGCGCGGTCTGCGTCAGCATGATCCACGGCTACCTCGACACGGTGTGAGCCACGATCCCCGCCTCGAGGCGGTGCCGTTGTTCTCCGGGCTCCCGGACGAGGATCTCGAACGGCTCTCGTCCGGCGTGACCGAAGTGCACCTCGAACCGGGTGCCGAGCTCTTTCGAGAGGGTGACGAAGGCACGAGCGCCTATGTGATCGTGGCGGGTGAGATCGAGATCGTGAAGCAGTCCATGCAGCGAGAGATGCTGCTGGCTGTGCAGGGCCCGGGCACCGTGATCGGGGAGATGGCATTGCTCCACGAGGCTCCTCGAATGGCTTCGGGCCGCGCACGCGGTCCGACGACCCTCCTCGAGATTCCCCGATCCTCTTTCGACTACGTGCTCGACACCAGCCCGGCTGCAGCCCGCCGCACCATGGACGTCGTGCTCGAGCGCTTCCGCCAGAACCAGGCGCAGCTCCAGCAGAGCGAACGTATGGCCCAACTCGGCACCCTCACTGCGGGCCTGGCCCACGAGCTCAACAACCCGGCAGCTGCCGTCGCCCGCGGCGCTGAGCAGCTCGGAGGAGGCGTCGATCGATACGGCTCGGCATACGCTGGAGCCGCCGGCGCAATCGCCGACGACCAACGCGAGACGTTCGAACAGGTGCTTCGCGGAGCGGCCCAGCGCGCCACGAGACTGATCGATCTCGACCCGTTGGCACGCTCGGACGCTGAGATGGAGCTGGAGGACTGGCTCGCCGACCGAAACATCGAACGGGCGTGGGAGATGGCACCGTCGCTCGCCGATCTCGGCTACGCAGCAACTGATCTGGCGGCGATCGAGGCCGACTTCGCCGAAGCGACCGGCCCCATCGTCGCTGCTTTGACGGCGGCTGCGTCGCTCGCCGCGCTGGTGCGGGAGGTCGAGGAAGGTGCCGAACGCCTGTCGACGATCGTCCGTGCGCTGAAGTCGTACTCCTACCTCGATCAGGCACCGGTCCAGAACGTCGATCTCACTCAGGGTCTGAACGACACCCTGCTCATCCTCAAGCGCAAGCTCGGCGACGTCACGGTGCGCCGTGACTTCGACGCGAATCTGCCGATGATCGAGGCCTACGGTTCGGAGCTGAACCAGGTGTGGACCAACCTGATCGACAATGCCGCCGACGCCATCCATTCGGCCGAACAGCCCGATGGCGTCATCACCCTGCGGACCTTGGCAGTCGACGACGGGGTCGTCGTCGAAGTCGAGGACAACGGCCCGGGGATTCCGTCCGAGATCCAGGAGCGGGTGTTCGATTCGTTCTTCACTACCAAGCCACCAGGATCCGGAACAGGTCTCGGCCTCGACATCAGCCGCTCGATCGTGATGACGCGCCACGGCGGCATGATCGGTGTTGAGTCCCAACCCGGTCGCACCGTCTTCCGTGTGGAGCTGCCGCTCACTCCCCCAGGATGAGGCCGTTCACATCGCCTTGATCGCTGCGACGGTACCGACGGGATCGTCCCCGAGTGGCGTGACATCGAGGCGGGTGACGCCGGAGGCTCGATAGGCCTCGACCTGATCTCGGACGTAGCCGGCGTCACCGATGAGCGACGTCGCCTCCAAGAACGAAGCCGGGATCGCGGCCTCTGCTTCACGCTTTCTCCCGGCCAGGTACAGGTCCTGGATCTCCTCGGCCTCCGCTTCGTAGCCGTATCGACGGAAGAGGTCGTTGTAGAAGTTGCGTCCCCGGGCTCCCATTCCACCTACGTACAGGGCGATCGACGGCCGCGCCAGATCCCGCAACGCGGGCGCGTCTTCCTGACGACAGATGGCTGCCGGGCCGCCGGCGACGACCTCGAGCGGCCCGAGGGCAGGATCCCGTTCGGCAGCACCCGTCGCCAAGTCATCGCCCCAGACCTCAGCCGCTTTGGCCGGGTGATAGAAGACCGGAAGCCAGCCGTCGGCGATCTCGGCGGTCATTCGTACGTTCTTGGGACCGATGCTGGCGACGTAGATCGGGATGTGCTCTCGCACCGGACGGTTGATCAGCCGAAGCGGCTTCCCGAGTCCGGTCCCCTGGTCCGCAGGAAGCGGGATTGTGTAGCTGTCGCCCTGGTGACGGACCGGTTCCCGACGCCACACCGACCGACAGATCTCGACCACCTCCCGTGTCCTGCCGAGCGGACGCCGGTACGGCACGCCGTGCCACCCCTCGATGACTTGCGGACCCGAGGCACCCAAACCGAGGACGAACCGACCGCCGGAGAGGGAGTCGAGACTCGCCGCCGTTGTGGCGATCAAGGTCGGCGTTCGGGAGAACACGGGGAGGATCCCCGATCCCAGCTCGATCCGCTCGGTGACCGCAGCAAGGTATCCGAGTTGGCTCACGGCGTCGAACGTATACACCTCCGGGATCCACACCATGTCGATCCCAGCGGCCTCCAGTGTCCGCACCTGATCGGCCGTATCGAGCGGGTCGCCGCCGTAGGGAAGGAGAGTCGAGAGTCGCATTCGCCGATGTTGGCACAGTGCTCGGCACCGTGCATCGACGCTGTCTCAGCCGGCGGCGCGTGTCCTTCGCAGGACCGGGTCCGCAACCCCGAGCAGCCAATCGGTCAGCCGGAGCACCCGTCCGGCAACACCGGGGGTCTCGGAATCGACCAGGTTGCCCATCACCTGCAGCGTGATGTTTGCGATCGCTTGCGTCCCCACGGCGAACCGCAGCCCAGTCGTCAGGATCCACGGGTGACCGATCAGGAACGAGAACCGACGACCCGTCCGGAGGAACTGATCGAATCGCTCCCCCACGAGCCGGTCGTATCGCTGCGGAGCGGTTGCCGGATCGGCGATGAAGAGGTCGGCGGCCAACATGCCGGACTCGAGTCCGTAGTCGATGCCTTCGCCGTTCATCGGGTTCACGAGTCCCGCGGCATCACCGATCGCGACCCATCCCGGCCCGTGGCGTTGTTCGACGGACATGGGCAATCGCCACGCGCGAGGTCGTTCGAGGTACGGGCCAAGGTCCCAAGCTTCACGAACGAGGTCGTAGTAGATGTCGAGCAGCGAGTTGAGGTTCAGGCCCTTGAATCCCTTCATCGTCGACAGCGCGCCGACGCCGATGTTGACCGTGCCGTCACCGGCCGGGAACATCCACCCGTAGCCCGGCACCGCGTTCCCGTTGGCATCGCGCAGTGTGAGACAGGCTTCCAGGTGGCGATCGAGATGCCGCGGCGATTCGACGTACGTCCGGATCGCCACCCCGTACGGTTCCCCGGCGACACGAGTCGCACCGACCGAGCGGGCGACGGACCCAGGCGCACCCGAGGCGACGACGACGAGGCCGGCGGGCAACGTCTCGCCTCCGGCCTGCACCCCAACGACGCGCCCATCGTCGAACACCGGCGTCGCCTCGGTCTGCCAGCGGATTTCGGCTCCGGCGTCGGCGGCCGCATCGGCCAGCGCCGCGTCGAGCCGACGCCGCGGCCAGACGGCGCCGTGGTTGGGGAACCGGCTCGTTGCCGGCCAAAGCAGCTCACGTTCAGTCCGGTTGGCGATCATGCGCAAACCGTCGATCTGATGGGCGTCGGACAGGTCGATCTTGAGCTCGTTGAGGGCGCCGATCGCTCGGGGCGTCAATCCGTCACCGCAGACCTTGTCGCGACCATGTGCGGCCTTGTCGAACATCACCACGTTGGCCCCCTGGCGGGCGGCCTGGATGGCGGCAGCCGACCCCGCGGGTCCGGCTCCGATGACGACGATGTCGGGGCGTTTCACAGTCCGGATCGTATCGGTCTGGTGGCGTCACGCCGACTCGGTGCGTGGCGTCCGGTCGACCCAGGCACCGGTTCTCGCACCCGTATCGCCACGGTACGGGCGAGTACGAGAAGGCTTCAGCCCCAGGTTTCGCCAGCCGATGATCGATCAGCGGCGCCCAAACGCGACGCGCCGTGACTGCAGGAGAACGTGTGACCGCCCTCAACCGATCCGCCAAGACCGAGGTGTCGCCCGCCGTGCCGGGGGGATCAATCGATCGAGTCATTGTGCGCCTCGGCACGTGGGGCGCAACGGTCTTTCTGGTGCTCACGATCGTTGCGGCGTTGGCCGCCGGCGACCCAACGCAGATCGCCCAGGCCGCCGTACCGGCGTCGATCGCCGGGCTCGGTTGGTTCATGCTCTGGCGGGACGAGCCGCGCGCCGTGCCGCAACTCGTCATCGGCATGTTCGCGGTCGTGGGTGCAGTCACATTTGCCCCGGACATCATCGGTGGCGACCCACTCCTCGGAGTACTCGTCATGTCGATCGTCGGCACCGTCCTGACTCGTCGCCGTTATGTCGCTTTCGGGGTGGTTGCCGTGGTGGCACTCGCCGTGACGTCGGTGGCTTCCGAACCTGCCGCAACGCCTCAGGCCGATCAGGTCATCAACGCCGGCGTGGCAATCATCGCCTACGCGATCACCTCGTGGCTTCTCGTCTATCTCAAGCGGAGCTCGAATCGGCACCAACGCCAGCTCGAATCGCTCATCGAGTCGAAGGATCAGTTTGTCGCAACCGTCAGTCACGAGCTCAGAACGCCACTGACGACCATCGTGGGGCTCGCACTCGAACTCGACGAACGGTACGAGGACTTCCGAGATGACGAGATCCAGGACTTCATCTCGCTGCTCGTGACTGAAGGCACGGACGTCGCCAACATCGTCGAGGACCTCCTCGTCGCAGCACGGGCGGACATCGGCACGCTGGCGCTGACCTGCACGTGGCTGAGTCTCGAAGACGAGCTCGCAGCGGCTACCGGCGATACCAACCAGGTCGCCGTCGACTCCGCGGGGTTGCCCGGCGGAGCGAGCGTGTATGCCGACGGCCTCCGCTTCCGCCAGATCGTGCGAAACCTCGTGGCCAACGCAGCTCGCTACGGCGGTGAGGAGGTCCGCATGGTGCTGCGCGGCGAGGTCGACACCGTCCTGATCGAGGTGCGCGACACGGGGACGGCTATTCCGGCGGACGAGCAGGAGCTGATCTTCGAGCCGTATCACAGCTCCGCACGTTCGGGCGCGTTGCCCGGTTCGGCCGGCCTCGGCTTGACGGTCTCGAGACGCCTGGCCCGGCTCATGGAGGGTGAGCTCACGTACCACCATGACGGACACGAATCCGTGTTCACGTTGCGGCTCCCGGCGAGCTTCGCCGAGCCCCGGTACGCCGCCGCCGGCACGTAGTCTCGCCGCGATCGCGTGGCGGCAATCTTCTAGCCTCGTACTCATGCGCGCATTGGTGTACGGAGCCATGAACCCGGATCTCGTGCACGAGGTCGATCACGTGCCGGCAGTGGGGGACGACATCCGGTCGACGGCGTGGCAATTGACCTGGGGCGGCAAAGCCGCCAACGCTGCCGTTGCGCTGGCCGAATGGGGCGTTGACACGAGGCTCCTCGGTCTTGTGATCGGTACCGACGCACTCGGGGATGCTCTCGTAGACGCACTCGATCGTCCCAATCTCGATCGATCGTTTCTCGAACGCGATCCGAACGACGCCACGCGACACTGCATCATCCTGCACACACCCGACGGCGACCGCACGATCGTTTGCGCCGGCTACGACGATGCCCGCTGGCAGAAGGCCGACGATGCGGCGTTCGCCGACGTCGACGTGGTGTTGATCGACGGCCTCGGCCGTGCCGGCGCCCACGCAGTTGCGAAGACCGCCCTGGCTCGTGAGATCCCCACGGTGTGGCTCGACGCACCAGACCCGTTGCCGGCTCCGGTCGACCTCGTCGTCTGGTCTCGCCACGAGCATCGTGCTCCCGCGGCTGATGCCCTGGTGACGCCCACCACCGCCGTTGCTTTGACCGATGGAGCGAAGCCGATCCGGGTGTCGAGCTCCGACGGCGTCTTCGAGGTGGACCCACCGGCGATCGTTCCCGCGGACAGCACCGGATCAGGCGACGTGTTCGCCGCAGCGTGTGCGTACGGGCTCGGCCGCACCTGGGAACTCGAACGCACGGTCCGATGGGCGAGCGCTGCGGGTGCAGCCGCCACGTCGCTGCCGCGGACCGGCGTCCCGACTCGGGACGACATCGAACGGCTCCTCGACTGAACGGTCAGGTTTCGCCTGGGTCGGACCAGTCGTCTCGCCACCAGCTCCGACGCCCCCGCGGCTTGCCAAAGCTCTCAGGCCACGGTTCACCCGAGAAGTCTCCGGCCTCGTCCCGGGCGGCGAGTTCGAGGAGCGCCTCGAGCCCGAATGCGGCGTCGTCGATTCCGGCCATGACGTCGCCCATCCGTCGATACCGCTCGGCAAAGCCCTTCATCGGGAAGTCGGCGAGCTCGGCGGCGGGGACCTCATCCCACTGCAACGGCGCGGAGACCCATCCCGTCGGACGAACCGAGTAGGCGCTGGCGATCGTGCGGTCCCGACTGTTCTGGTTGTAGTCGATGAACACACCGTGGCGGTCCTCCTTCCACCACTGGGTGGTGACGAGTTCGGGCCGACGGCGTTCGACTTCGCGCCCGAACGCCAGTGCCGCCCGGCGGACCTCGAGGAACGAGAAGCGCGGTTCGAGGCGCACGTACACGTGGATGCCCTTCGAACCCGAGGTCTTCGGGAACCCAACCAGGCCGTAGTCGGTGAGCACTTCGTGTACGGCGATGGCCACCTCCTGGACATCGGCCCACATCGCATCCGGTGTCGGGTCCAGATCGATCCGCAGCTCATCGGGGCGTTCCACGTGGTCCACCCGGGTGGGCCACGGGTTCAGGTCGACACAGTTGAGCTGCGCCATCCAGACGATGTCGTAGGGAGTTCGCGGCACGAAGTAACCAGCAGTGCGACCCGAGGGGAACTTCACGAAGTACCGCTCCCCTGCCGACTTCGGCGCCCGCTTCTGATAGAACGGCGACTCCCCGACGCCCTTCGGCCATCGCTTCAACATCGTCGGCCGCCCAAAGACGCCGGCCAGCGCCCCGTCGACGCAGGTGGCGAAGTGCTCGACCACATCGAGCTTGGTCCACCCCTGCTCCGGAAACATGACCTTGTCCGGCGAGGTGATCGTGATCGAGTCGCCGGAGACGGTCAGCGTGACAGCGTCGTCCATAAGAGGAGTGTGACAGACCGGCCTGCGGCCGGAGTACTGAGTAGCGAGTACTGAGTACAGAGACCGCAACCACTCCCAGCAACCGCGTCCGAAGCGGCGCTCACTGGTCGGTGGCAATGCGAAGCGTGCCACCGTGGGCGAAGCCCTCGGGGGTAGGGGGGATCCGTCTCGGTACTCGGTACTCAGTACCGGCGGGCGAAGCCCGCCTCATGGCCACACTCCGCGGTGGAGGGCTGCGGTTCGGCAGCGTTGGATGGCGACGACCTGGGCGGCGGTGCGGAGGTCGGGAAGCGGGATCGGCGGGGCGTCGGGCATCGCCTCGGCCCACCGTTCTCGGTAGGTGTCGATCGATTCGACGAGCGCGGCACGACGCGTGACCACCACCTCGGTGGCTCGACGCATCTTCTTGCGGAGCTTCTCGAGGACGTCGTGGGTCTCCCACTGCTGGTTCTCGATGTTCTGCGCCCACTCGAAGTAGCTCACGACAACACCACCGGCGTTGGCGAGAATGTCTGGGATGACCTTGACTCCGCGCTCGGCGAGCATGTCGTCCGCGGCGGGTGTGACAGGTCCATTGGCTGCCTCAACGATGACCATGGCCCGAATCCGGTCGGCGTTGTTCGACGTGATCTGGTTCTCGATTGCGGCGGGAACGAGGATCTGGCACTCCACCTCGAGGACACCGGTCGGAGGAAGGGTGTCGGCTCCGGGATACCCCACGACCGTGCCGTGTTGATCCTTGAATCGGGCCACGGCTCCCACGTCGAGCCCGGCGGGATCGTAGATGCCTCCCTTCGAGTCGGACACACCGACGATGATGGCTCCCGCTTCGTGGAACAGATGGGCTGCATGACGGCCGGCGTTGCCGAATCCTTGGATCGCCACGGTAACGCCGTCCACCGTTTCGATCCCGGGGAGACCGCCGAGTTCGAGGAAGTGCTCGGTCACGTAGAACGCTCCCTGGGCCGTCGCCCCATCACGCGCCGCCAGGCCGCCGATCTCGACGGGCTTGCCGGTGACGACCGGGAGATTCGCCTCCCCGGGATGCATCATCGAGTAGGTGTCGTAGATCCACGCCATGGTCTGAGCGTTTGTGTAGAGGTCGGGCGCAGGGATGTCGGTGTGGGGACCGATGTTGTCTCCGAGAGCGGCGGTGAAACGACGCGTGATTCGCTCCTGCTCGCCGGCAGACCGCAGGTGGGGGTCACACACGACGCCACCCTTGGCTCCGCCGAAGGGAACGTCGACGAGGGCGCACTTCCAACTCATCCACGTTGCCAGGGCTTTGACCTCGTCGACTCCGGCGTCGGGATGGAAACGGATGCCCCCTTTGCCGGGACCTCGAATCGACGAATGCAACACTCGGTATCCCCGGAACATGTGGACGAACCCGTCATCGAGCCGCACAGGCATCGTCACTTCGAGAATGCACTCCGGCTCGAAGAGCCACTCTGCGATCCCGCGCCAGCCATGCAGATCATCCGCAAAGGGCACGGCGCGATCGAACTGCTGTTTCACGATGTGGTGAAGGTTGAGGTCCTCTGGCGCTGCGACGGTGGTCGTCATTGCTCGGCCCGCTCCTTTGGAGGCGTCACCTTCGCGATACCTCGCTGCTCCCTGCTCCTTCCAGGGCCAAACGGCGGTTGTCGGAACCGATGCGAGCGGACCGAGTTCTGCCGTCTGCCCCACCGGAAAGGTCCATCTGACCTCTATACGAACGTTCGTTCGTGACGCACGCTGACGCCACACCATCGCTTCTCAACCGAAAGGGCCCGATGATCGAGCTGCGGTTCCACGGCCGGGGCGGACAGGGGGCAGTGGTTGCCTCGAAGACGCTCGCCCAGGCCGCATTCCTCGCCGGACGGTACGTTCAGAGTTACCCCGACTACGGCGTGGAGAGGAGGGGCGCACCGGTCGTTGCATTCGCGAGGATCGCTGAACCGGGTGACGATCTCTTCGTTCGGCAGGACATCCGCGAGCCGCACCACCTGTTGATCCTGGATGCGACCTTGCTCGACTCAGCAAATCCGCTGGTCGGCCTGCGTCCGGGAGGTTGGGTGGTGGTCAACACGCCCGAGACACCTGAGTCGCTCGGCATCGAGTCGACCTACCGCGTCGCCACCGTGGATGCCTCGGCGATTGCGCTCCGGCACGGTCTCGGTTCGGCGGCCCAGCCGGTGGTCAACACTGCGATCCTCGGTGCCTTCGTCCGGGCCACCGGGATCGTGACCCTGGACGATCTGCTCGACGCAATCGAGCACGAAGTCCCAGCGAAGAAGGAGGAGAATCGGGTCGCTGCCATCGAGGCTCACGACCACGTCGAGTTAGGAGTACCGGTATGAGCCTCGAACACGTCGACGACTACCCCGAGATACCCGTATCCCTCGCCTCGACCCGCACGATGCTCAAGACCGGTGCGTGGCGGAGCGTTCGGCCGGTGCTCACCGAGCGCACCGCACCATGCACCACCGGCTGTCCGGCCGGCCTCGGTGTCCCCGCCTACCTCGACGACATCACCGCCGGTCGCCTCGACCGGGCTTTCCTCTCCCTCACCGCACGAAACCCTTTCCCCCGTATCACGGGGCGCGTGTGCCCCCACCTGTGCGAAGACGGGTGCAACCTCCCGATCCGCACCGGTGATGCCGCCGTCTCGATCCGGTCCATCGAGCGGTGGCTCGGCGACCAGACCGCCGATGTCGCTCATCCCCAGCCGAATCCGCCGACCGGCAAACACGTCGCCGTCGTCGGGTCCGGACCGGCCGGTCTCTCGGCTGCGTACTACCTCCGCCGCTCGGGTCACGAGGTGACCGTGTATGAACGGCGCGCTGAGGCGGGTGGGGTGCTCCGGTACGGCATCCCGGACTATCGGCTCCCGGCGCCGATCGTGGCGTCCGAGGTGGCCCGACTGAGGAACATGGGGATCGACATCCGCACCGGCGTTGCCCTGGGTGCCGACGTCACCCTGGCCGACCTCGAGGCAACCCACGCCGCCGTGTTCATCGCTACCGGTGCCTGGCAGGAACGACCACTCGAGATCGACGGTGCGGAGTTACTCGAATCCGGCCTCGCGTTCCTCGAGTCGGTCAACCAGGGCGAAGCGAGGGTGCCGGGGCCGCATTGCGCGGTCATCGGCGCCGGAAACACCGCCATGGACGTGGCGCGCGTCCTGCGCAGGCTCGGCGCAGACGTGACCGTCCTGTATCGGCGCACCGCAGCCGAGATGCCCGCCATTCGCGAGGAGTATGAAGAGGCCCTCGGCGACGGTGTCACCTTCGAGTGGCTCACCAACCCGACGGCGATCGACAAGAATCCGGCCGGGCTCACGGTCACCGTCGAGACGATGCGTCTCGGCGAGCCCGACGAGTCGGGTCGTCGTCGTCCCATCCCAACCGGCGAGACTCGAGACGTCCGCTTCGACGGCGTCTTCGCAGCCACGGGCGAAACGGCCGATCTCTCGCCGTTCCCACCCTTCATGCAGACGCGGGCCGGGAACCTCGACGTCCGCCCGGACGGCGCCACCCGTGATCCGCTGGTCTTCGTCGGCGGTGATCTCGCTACCGGGCCTGCCACCGTGATCGATGCAATCGTCGCCGGTCGCCGGGCGGCCCGAGCGATCGATCACCAGCTCGGTTTCGATGCGCGGTGGCCGATGGACGAGCTGAGCGAGCCGGTTGCGGCCGCAGAGACCAATCCGACGTACATCACCCGCCGTGCACGGACCGACTCTCCGCCGGTCGCCACAGTGGACCCGTTCGACGAGGAAACGCGCACGTTGACGACCGGCGAGGTTCTCGGCGAGATCGAGCGATGCATGTCGTGCGGTCACTGCAATGCGTGCAGAACGTGTTTCGTCTTCTGCCCCGACGGCGCCATCACCTGGGACGAGGGTCCGGTGATCGACCACGAGTTCTGCAAGGGGTGCGGCATCTGCGTCGTCGAGTGTCCGGGACACGCCATGATCCTGATCAACGAACGGGAGGTGAGCCATGCGTGAGCGCCTTCTCCTGACCGGCAACCACGCGGCCGCCTACGGAGCGATGCTGTCTCGAGCAGAGGTCATCTCGGCCTACCCGATCACGCCGCAGACGATGATCGTCGAGCTCCTCTCCGAGCTCACTGCGTCCGGGCGCCTCGACGCCGAGTTCATCACCGTTGAATCCGAGCACTCGGCCATGGCTGCCTGTGTGGGCGCTTCGGCTGCCGGGGCGCGGGCCTACACCGCAACGAGCGGGCAGGGCTTGGCGCTCATGCACGAGATGCTCCATTGGGCCGTCGGCGCCCGGCTCCCGATCGTGCTGACGAATGTGAGCCGCGCCATGGCTCCGGGATGGTCGATCTGGAGCGACCAATCGGACATCCTGTCCCAACGCGATGTCGGTTGGATGATGGTGTTCGCCGAAACGGTGCAGGAAGCGCAGGACTTCGTCCTCTGGATGTACCGGGTGTCCGAGCAGGTGTACCTGCCCGGCATGGTGGGCATGGATGCGTTCATTCTGTCGCACACGGCCGAACCGCTGATCGTCCACGACCAGGAGGCTGCCGACGCCTACCTGCCGCCGTTCGAGCCGATCTACGACCTCGATCCGGCCGAACCCCGGGCCTATGGAGGCTTGGTGAACCGGGACCACTACTTCGAGCTGCGCTACAAGATCTACGAGAGTATGGAACGAGCCGGCAGCCTCCTTCGTGAGGCCGGTGAGGAGTTCGGTGAAGTCCTCGGGCGCCGCTACACCCCGCTCGAGGGCTACCTCCTCGACGATGCCGAGTACGTGGTCGTCTCCGCAGGTGCAATGACCTCGAATGTTCGCCAGGCGGTGCGTGACCTCCGCGACCGCGGCGTCAAGGTTGGGCTGCTCCGGGTCATTGCGTTCCGACCGTTCCCGATCACGGAGGTCCGCAGTCTGCTCGGCGGGCGCCGCAAGGTCGCCGTCCTCGACCGAAACATGAGTCCGGGCCACTCAGGCATCTTCGCCGAGGAAGTCCGCTCGGCCCTCTTCGGGCAGCCCGACGCTCCGCCGGTCTACGGATACGTCGTCGGCATCGGCGGACGTGACGTCCGGGTCGAGACGGTGGTCGATGTCGTCGACGATCTGACGGTCAGAGAGGAGCCGGAAATGGCCCTCTACGTCGGGGTGAAAGGGCTCCCTATCGGCCCGCTGCGTCGGGACTCGCAAATCACGAGACTCCAGCCGCTGGAGGTGCAGCCATGAGGTGGGCCGTTCCAGAAGCCGAGTTCATGGATCCGGGCACGCTGGGTTGCCAGGGCTGTGGCGGAGCACTTTCGATGCGGATGGTCCTGAAGGAAGTCGGTGACGATGCTGCAGCCGTGCTCCCGGCGTGCTGTTGGTCCATCATCGACGGACCGTGGCCGCTGCACTCGCTGAACATCCCGGTGCTGCACACGGCGTTCGAGACGGCCGCGGTTGTGGCCACCGGCATCAAGGCGGCGAAACGACACCAAGGCAAGGACACCACGGTCATCGCGTGGGCTGGTGACGGCGGTACGTTCGACATCGGTTTGCAGGCGTTGTCCGGCGCAGCCGAGCGTAACGAGGACATCCTGTACGTCTGCTACGACAACGAGGCGTACATGAACACGGGAATCCAGCGTTCGTCGGCGACGCCCGTCGGCACATGGACGACGACCACGCCGGACGAACGACCCGAGCCGCGTCCCAAGAAGGACATCATGGCCATCATGGCGGCCCATCGGATCCCGTACGCAGCAACTGCCACGAGCGCATATCCCGACGATCTGGCACGGAAGGTTCGGACCGCCGTGGCCGCTCGCGGCGGCATGCGGTTCCTCCACGTGTTGTCGGCATGTCCCCCGGGATGGAAGATGCCGGCAGACCAAGCGATCGAAGCGATGCGGAGAGCCGTCCTGAGCAAGGTCTTCCCGCTGTACGAACTCCGCAACGGCCGTGACCTCACCATCACCGTGTGGCCCGACCGCGAGGTAGCAATCGAGGAGTACTTCGAGCTTCAGGGCCGGTTCGCTCCGCTCGAGCACGAGCCGCAGACCGTGGAGCAGATCCGGAGCGATGTCGCTGAGCGATGGCAGGCATTGGTCGACCGACACGAACGCACGATGGCCCTCGCCGGAGCCTGAGTCTGCGAGTCAGGCGACCGAGGCCGCGGCTTCGATTGGCAGTCGGATCCTGAAGCGTGCCCCGCCGGCTGCGATGTTCTCACAACTGATGGCACCGTGGTGGTCGTCGACGATGACCCGGTACGCGACGGCAAGCCCGGCGCCAACGCCGCTCCCCACCGATCGGGTCGTGAAGAACGGATCGAAGATCCGGTGATGGATCTCGGGAGCGACACCGGGACCGGTGTCCTCGATCGTGATCTCGGCGCAGCCATCGGCGAGGCTCGATCGTACGACGATGCGACCCGGGCGATCCGGCGTTGCGGCGTCGGAGACCGCTTGGGCGGCGTTGTCGAGGATGTTGAGGACCGCCTGACGTACGCCGGCGGGTCGGCACCGGATGTTCGGCAACCGGTCGTCGAGACGATCGACGACCTGCAGCACCTCCGGCCAGTTGCCTTCCACCACAACGGCTGCGCTCCGAATGATCTCGTTCAGATCGAACCGCTCGAACTCAGCGTTTTCCGGATCGGCGAACGCCTTCATCGTGGCCACGATCCGGCCGATCTGATCCAGCCCGTCTTGAGCTTCGGCTGCCGCAGTGGGTGCATCCTCGGCCACGAACTCCATGTCTGCGTCGTCGAGTGTCGCCCGCAGCTCGGCAACAACGTCGGCTGCCAATGGACCGCCGTCGGTCGCAGCGATGAGGCGTTGTGCGTTGCCGGCCGCAGCGAGCAGGTCTCCAACGGCCTGGTCGAGGAAGGCCACGTTGTCCTTGATGTACTGGATCGGAGTGTTGATCTCGTGCGCCGCCCCGCCGGCGAGGCGCCCGAGCGCTTCCATCTTCTGTGACTGAATCAGCTGCCGCTGGGTGTGATGGAGCTCGGCGATTGCCGATTCCAGCTCAGCATGCTGACGCTCGACCTCGCGCTTCTCCCCGTCGAGCGCTTCCCACGCCGCGATGCGGCTGCGTTCGAAGATGAGCGCAAGCCCGAACGTCAAGGTCGTGACCACCGTCTGTGTGGCGGCATACGTCGCCGGTGACGCCAGGGACTCTGCCCAATTGGCCGAGTCGACAGCGGCGAACCGAACCCATGGCGCGATCGCCCACGCCGCCGCCCATGGGGCCGCTTGGCGAGGCGGGAGCAACAGCGCAGCCGCGACGGCGCCCGCAACTGCGAGGACGGCACTCGCAGCGAGCAGTCCACCGTTCACCGAGATCGACCCCTGGAGCACCACAAAACCGATCCCGAGAAGGAGATGCGCAGCCGCAGGTGTCGACAGTCCTCGACGCATTGCACCCAACACGGAAATGAAGAGCGCGATGATCGCCGCCGCAAACGGAACCGTCCTGGGATGCGCCACGATGTTCACGGCATTGAGGAGTACAGCCGCTGCGATCGCGGCCAGGGCGAACCCAATGACCAGCCTGGTCCGTCGGTCCGCCTCGGCGTCGCCGGAGTAGCGGGCGAACCAGTCGATTGTGATGCGGATTCCGCGCCCAACGCGCGAGAGCATCGCCATCTCGGCTTCCGTCCTTCGAACGTCTCAGAACTCCGTCGACCGATCGATCGGTCGGATCAGGAGTCGGACCCGACCGATTCCCTGAGCTTCCAATACCCGCGAACCGTGACGTCGCTTCGCGGCAAGGCACGATCGTCGAAGAGGTGACGCCGAACGCGGTGCATCGCCGCAGCCTCACCGGCCACCCACAGCTTGGCGCCGGGCGCAATCTCGAGCTGCGTCAACGCCGGCACGAGTGCGTCTCCCGGTGGTGCCGCCGGATCGAGGTCGACCCATTCGACCGCAGAACCGTCGGGAAGGGTGAGGTCGAGACGTGCCGAGGGGTCGGCCACCTCGATGATCACCTGAATCGGTCTCGACGCCGGTATCACCTCGAGGAGTTGAGCGATTGCCGGAATCGCCGTCTCGTCCCCGGCGAGCACGAAACCTGCGGCATCGGAATCGACCGTGTAGCCGCGCCCCGGACCGGACACCGCTGCGGGCGAGCCGACGTCCGCTGCCTCGATCCACGTCGAAACTGCCCCGCCCGAATGGATCACTACATCGAGGTCGAGCTCGAGCGCGGCCGAATCCAGCCGACGTGGGGTGAACGTACGGATGACGGGGCGGCTCCCATCGCCGAGCAGGAACTCGTTGCCGTTCCAGGTCGGCATCTCCAGGTCGTCACCGATGCCGGACGGGATGAGGAGCCGGACGCTGGCTGCCGGCTCGGGAATCGTGAGCCCCTCGAGTTCGGCACCGTGGAGCGTGACCCGCACCATTCGCGAGCTCAACGGGGTGACGGCGCCGACCTCGACTCGGCGAAACGGTGGCGGTTCACGGCGAACCCGAGGTGATGGCGTCGAACTGGTCATGGTCTCCGTCGCGTTGGACTCGGGGAGCGTAGGCACCGTGCACATGCCACACCACATCGTGCGTCGCACGCACGGGATCGACCGGCTACCCCTCCTCGGCGCGCCGGACCTCTGCCGCACCCCACTCGATCGCCTGCCCGGGGTCGTCGAACACCCGAATCGTCCTCGTGCGCCCGACCTGTTTCGCGTACTGGTCGGCAAGGAAGCGAATCACTCGATTCGAGACCACGACCCCGGTTGCGACCCTCCCTTGGATCTCGCTCTCGGAGAGCAGCTTGCGGGCGCGGAAGTCGGCAAACCCGAGCGCTCGAGCGTCGCCGATGATCGCAACGGGATCACCCGGCGCCAAAGCGACCACTGCGTCGTATGCCCGCTGGGCCGTGTCCTCGTCCAGCACGGTGCCGAGCGACACGGTCCAGAAGATCACCCCACCCTCGAGCCGCTCGAACGGCCCCAGTGGCGTCTCGATCGATTGGAGAACCGTGCGTCCGTTGCGTTCCATCACGCGCGGACGATACTGCGATCGGTCTCGAGGGTCCGGCATTGCCACGAGCCCATCGCGGACCAGCATCACCACCGTGCGACAACGCCGCTGGGTCGTCGACGGTCCTAGGCTTCGCCCGTGCCCGCTTCGCCCCGCCGACTCACGATCGACGCGTCGGGGTTCCTACTCGACGGGAGCCGCCACCAGATCATCGCCGGCTCGTTCCCGTACTTCCGGACCATGCCCACGCAATGGGCCGACCGATTCCGCAAACTCGCCGCGTTCGGTGCCAATACCGTCGAGACCTACGTCCCGTGGAATCTCCACGAGCCGCACAAAGGCGAGTACGACTTCGAGGGCCGCTGCGACCTCGAGCAGTGGTTGGAGCTGGCGGCGACCAACGGGCTGGACGTCATGCTCCGTCCCGGCCCGTACATCTGCGCTGAGTGGGATCTCGGCGGACTCCCCTGGTGGCTCCTCAACGAACCCGACATCGCATTGCGTACCAGCGACCCGACGTTTCTCAGCCACGTCGACGACTGGTGGGACCGCCTCGTCCCGAGGGTGCTCCCCTACCTCGCCTCGAACGGCGGTCCGGTCACATCGGTCCAAATCGAGAACGAGTACGGCTACTTCGGTGATGACACCGCCTATCTCGAGCACTTGCGAGACGGACTGCGGGGCCGCGGCGTCGACGTCCTCCTGTTCACCTCGGATGGACCGTACTCGCCGGAGACGCTCCGCAACGGTGGCTTGGATGATGTCCTGCGGACCGCCAACTTCGGAGGTGACGTACCAGCCCACCTCGCGACCCTCCGAGGCGAACAGCCGGTAGGCCCGCTGGTCTGCGCGGAATACTGGGTCGGGTGGTTCGATACCTGGGGCGAGCCACGCGCCCCCGGGAGATCCGCCGCGGATGCAGCCGCCGGATTCAGGGAGCTTCTCGCTGCCGATGCATCGGTGAACCTCTACGTGTTCGCCGGGGGCACCAACTTCGGCTTCATGGCGGGCGCCAATCACGCCGACACGTATGCACCCCACGTGACCAGCTACGACTACGGCGGCCTCCTGACGGAGAGTGGCGACGTCACGGAGAAGTACGAGCAGTGCCGCGACGTCATCGCCGCCCACACCGGTCGGACCGATCTCATCCAGCACTTCGCACCGTCGCCGAAGCTCGAGCTGGGCGAACTCGAGTTCTCACAGCACGTCGATCTGAACGATGCGTTGACCGCCTTCCCCCAACCGATCAGATCTCCTGCGCCGCGCTCGTTCGAACGCCTCGGTATCGGTCACGGATACGTCCTCTATCGGAGCGAGATCTCCGCAACGTTCGACGGGTTCCGACTGCGTCTCCGCGGAATGCACGACGTTGCCCACGTCGCCGTCGACGGGCGGTCCCTCGGCGTCTGGTATCGCAACGACCCGGAACCTGATTGGACGCTCGAGGTCGAAGACACGACTGCCCGACTCGACATCCTCGTCGAGGCCATGGGGCGACCGAACTTCGGCCATCGCATCCACCAGCACAAGGGCATCACCGAGGGCGTCTTCCTGGGAACCTCACGTCAGGAGGAACGTGCCCACTTCGGATGGGCGCAGTATCCGTTGGTCATGGAGCCCGACCGCCTTTCGAGCTTGCCGTGGCGGGACGCTGCCACCGACGTGCCCGGCCCGCGCTTTCATCGCGCCGAGTTCGCTGTCGAGCAACCCACCGACACGTTCCTCGCGCTGGCCAACTGCACAAAGGGCTTCGCCGTCGTCAACGGCGTGAACCTGGGCCGCTACTGGGATGTGGGTCCGCAGCGTGCGCTCTACGTCCCGGCACCCGTTCTCCACAACGGCACCAATGAGCTCGTCGTGTTCGACATCTTCGGCCGTCCGAGCCCTGGCGCCCGATTGCAGGCGCACCCCGACGTCGGGTAGTCGACCCCGCCGTCGGCAGATCGATCAGCCGGTCGAGCCGAGGCCCCCGGCGATGGCGTTCACGGTGACCAGCAGGTCGGCGAGCTTGGCTTCATCGTCGGGTTGGCTACGCCACTCCCGGATCAATGCGACCTGGCGCTCGTGGAGCGGCCGGAGGGCCGGAGCACGGAGCTCGAGGGTCCGGGCGATGTTGGGTCGTCGCTCCGCAAGCGGACCACCGTAGATCTCCTCGAGAATCTCGATCGTCCGCTGTCGCTCGTCGAGAATCCGGGAGAGGAACACGCCCCGCAGCCCGTCATCGGCAACCAGCGCGGCATACATCCCCATCACGTCGGCATCTGAGGTCATGATGCTCGTGGCCGCATTGCTGACGACGTAGTGCAGTGGCGGCCAGTCGAAGACGTGTTGGAGTAGGTCCCGGTAGGTGGCGTCGTCGGATTCCGCCAGTCCCGCCAGCGCGGTGCCGAGCCCGAACCAACCGGAGAGGAAGAAGCGCGACTGGCTCCACGAGAACACCCACGGGATGGCGCGAAGGTCGGCGATCGTTGCCCGTCCGGTTCGTCGCGCCGGACGAGACCCGATCGAGCTGCGTTCGATCACATCAATCGGCGTCGCGGTACGGAAGAACTCGATGAACCGGTCGGTGTGCAGCAGATCGGCGTACGCCACCCGGCTCGTGGCGGCGAGATGATCCATCACCGGCTCGAGCTGGTGCGGGGTCGACTTCATGGCGGGTGTACCGATCGCAGCGCCCGCCGCTCCGGCGAGAAGGAGTTCGAGATGGTGTTCGGCCGTGATTCGATTGGCGTACTTCTGGGAGATCGTCTCTCCCTGCTCGGTGAGCCGCAGCGAACCGGACATCGACCCGGGCGGAAGGGCACGCATGAATCGATGCGTCGGTCCCGCTCCACGACTGATCGTCCCGCCGCGTCCATGGAAGAACGTGACGTCACAACCGTGGTCGGTGGCAACGGTTGCCAGCGTCTCTTGAGCCCGGTGGAGGCCCCACTGGCTGGCCAGGATGCCACCGTCCTTGTTGCTGTCGCTGTACCCGATCATCACCTGCTGCGACGGCTTCCGACCGCCGGTCGCCTCCGCCGCAAGCGTGCGGCGAGTGATCGGATGCGCCAGGAAGTCGCCGAGAATACCGGGGCTTGCGTCGAGATCGTCGATGGTCTCGAACAGGGGAACGACCGGCAGCATGCAGCGCAGCCCATCGCCATCCATCACGGCAAGTCCTGCTTCCTTCGCGAGGAGGTACACGGCGAGAAGGTCGGACACACTGCGCGTCATCGACACGATGAGGCTGCCGAGACCGGCCGATCCCCGCTCGTCGATGTAGCGCCGCAAGACCCGATGACACGACAAGACGGCCTCGGCCTCCGGACCGAGCTCCGCCTCCGGGCTTGCGAGGGGTCGCGGTGACGCCAACTCCGACTCGAGGAGCCGAAGCCGCTCCGACTCGTCCCAGTCGCTGAAGCCCTCCCCGTCCGGGATCCCAGCGGCGTGGAGCAGCTGCCCGACGGCGAGGTCGTGGAACCGGCTGTTTTGACGGATGTCGAGCCGAGCGAGGTGGAACCCAAACGTCTGGAGCAGACGAATCACCGGATCGACGTCGCGACGAGCCAATCGTTGGGCGCCGACGGCGACGAGCCACTCGCGCAGTTGCATCACATCGGCGATCGCATCGGCAGCTTCGCGATACGAGGGCCCGTCCGTCCCCGGCAGCTGGGCGCGGATGAGGTTCACGCACTGCCGCCACGATTCCTGCGGGTTCCGCTCCACGGCCCGTCGGCCGGAGTCGCCGAGAGATTCGGCGGTCTGCGCAATCCACTCGGTCAGCTCACTGGGCACGTCGTTGAGACGGTCGGACAGACTGAGGCCGATGGCCAACGTGGCCAGCGCCTCGTCGACCAGGGTCACCGCCTTCGAGTGCAACTCCGTCAGCGTCTGATCGGTGACCGCCGCAGTCACGAACGGGTGCCCATCTCGATCGCCGCCTACCCACGTGCCGAACGAGACGGTTGGCAGCGTCTCCACTCCGAGCAGGTCCGAGTCGAACCCGGCGGCCTCCCATGCCGCGTAGAGGCGCTCGTCGAGCTGCGGAATGACATCGGGGAACACGCGGACGAGGTAGTGCACGATGTTGCGAAGCTCGTCGGTCACTTCCGGTCGCTCGAGGAAGATCTCCCCGGTGCGCCACAGCCGTTCGAGGTCTGCTTTCAGCTCGCGGCGGATCGCCGTCAGCTCGGCGGGCGTCCACATCTGGTTCTCGCGAGCAACGAGGCCGAGGTACAACGCACGGTGCTGCTCGAGCACCGTGGCCCGCTTCGCCTCAGTGGGGTGGGCGGTGAGCACCGGCTCCACGACCGTCTGTGCGATACCGGACGCAATGGTCGGGGCGTCGTGCCCGGCGGCGACGAGGTCAGAGAGGATGCGCCCCCAGAGGCCCGAGACGGCGTCCAATCCGTGTTCGGCCTGCGTTCGCCGCCGGTGCTGCGCCGACGCGTTCTCTTCAGCGAGCGTCGCCAACCGGAACGCAATCGAAAGGGCCTGGGAGAAGCGTCGTTGATCAGGCGCTTCGCTGGCGCCGCCGTTGCCCCAGGGCAACGCGGCGGCGACATCGTCCGCGCCGAGATCCTGCAACACCTCACGGAACGCGTCGAGTAGGAATGCGAAGTCGACTTCGGCCTTGTTCGGATCGAGATTGAGCGGGGCAGGAATCTGAGTCATACAACGATGCTATCGGCCTTGTCGGGCACCAGCGTCGCCCCGTCACATCTCCGTTGCACGCAGCACCCGCAGCGGATGCTCAGTCGCCTCCAGGAATCGGAGGAAGCCGCTCGTGGCAATGCTGGTCGTCTGGTCGTTCACCAGGGGATGGAGATTGAGGTGAGACTCGTCGAGAAGCCGTTCGGCGACGGCCACAGTGACCAGACGCTCGTGGTCGTTGATGATGGCGAATGGCGAAACCGCCCCCGGACGAACACCGAGGTGGCGGCGCAGCCGGTCCGGACTGGCAAACGAGAGGCGCCCGGTCCCCAACGCAGCGGCGAGACGGACGAGATCGACGCGCTGATCCTCCGGCACGACGACGAGCCACAGCCGGCCCCGTTTGCTGCGGAGAAACAAGCTCTTGCAGTTGCCGCCGGTCACCGTAGGTCGGAGGCGCTTCGCCTCGTCGACGGTGAAGACCGGCGGATGGGTGATGGTCTCGTGGTGGATCCCGAGGCCGTCGAGGAACGCCAACAGCTCCGCTGCGGTCAGTGGGGAAGTCTCCGCCACGACGACCTCA
>JASJAX010000106.1 GCA_030066755.1 Acidimicrobiia bacterium | reverse complement strand
AGGTCGCCGTTGCCGGTCCAGTCGAGGGTGAACTCGTGGATGCCGGTGGTCTGCGCCGTGTAGACGGTGCGTGACCAGCGGGGCCCGGCCTGGTTGTTGTTGTCGGCCACGCCCGAGAAGATCACCGGATCCGGCGGTGGATCCGGCTCGTTGTCGACCGTCACGGAGATCGATGTGTTGGCGACCTGTCCGTCGGTATCGGTTGCGACTGCGGACACCAGTGCGGGACCTTCAGGGGCGCTCGTCGTGTCCCACGACACCGACCATCCGTTTCCGCCGTTCGTGTCGACTCCGATGGAGTCGCCGTCGACGGAGAACTCGACTCGGGTGACTCCGATGTCGTCACTGGCGTTCGCCGATACCGCGATTGTTCCGGAGACATCCGAACCGTTCGCCGGGGAGGTGATCGATACGGTCGGTGGGGCGGATGGTCCGCTCCCGCCGTAGAAAGGATCGGCGGCCATCGCAGCCAGAGCATTCAAAGCGGTCGGTGTCGAAGCGGCGGGCCAGGCGCAGCCCGGGTACGTGGCGTCGATCACCCCAAACCAGGCCACTGCGATGAACTGCTCCCATCCAGGTTGCTTGAAGAGGTCCGCAGCTTCGCTGATCCACGCGGCTTTCCGTGCTCCGCCGTCGCCGTCCTCGGTCGACGCCCACTCGGCGAGGATGAGTCCCTTGTCGGGGTGATCGAGTCCGAACTCTCGCAACGGATCGATGACGTCCTCCAGACTGCGCCACGGGTTGAAGATGCCGGGACGGCAATCGGACCAGTTGTACGCATCTGCCGCGATGTGATCGACGTACGCATCACCCGGGTACCAGAAGGGAGCGTGCCGCCGATCGCTCGGCGGCAACTCGAACGCATAGTCGGTCATGATCCAGACGAACTCGACGTTCGTGGCGCCTCGCGCACGAAACTCGTTTACGAACCGACGCCAGGCGGCGATGAACTCGTCGTCCGTGCCCGATGGGGAGCCGCCGGCTTCCGGTTCATGGCTGAAGGTGAACCACACCGGGACACCGAGCCCGATGACCTCGTTGACCCATTCGATCATCTTGTTGTAGACCGCACTGCCGGGCTGGGCGTTGGCGATCGACTCGTACGAGACCCAGCCACCATTGCCGATTGGCTTCACCGACAAGAGCATCGTGCGGCCGCTCGCAACCATGTCGTTGTGGAAGCTGGACGGGAAGTCGGAGTCCCAATTCTCGAAGACCCTGACGAAGTCGAGTTGGCGCCCGATGCCGGCTTCAAACGCAGTGACACCGTTCGTGGTGCCGGGGAACTCCGGCGTTGCTCCGAACAGAATGGTGCCTGCGGCGCGGCTGGGAGTGGGCGCGATGGAGAGCAGCGTCGCGGCGACAAGGATCAAAGCCCCCAGGATTCGCGCTGGCCCGCGCCCCCCATCCATATGATCAGCGTAGCGCCCGCGATCACCTGTATCCAAGGAGTTTCCGCAGCCCGGAGCGAGTGGCGCATACTGGGGTAGTGCGAATGCTCCTGCGGATGCGGAGGGATCTCCCGATGGTCCCTTGCACGATCGACGATTCGTATCACGTTCGCCTCTACGCCCCGGCTTCCGATCGTGGATCGATACCCGTGACCTTCGGTGCTGCGTTCGGGGAGGCTCCCTGGCCGCACGACTGGGACCACTTCGATGAGTTCGACCCGAATGGTGTCTACGTCGTCGAGCGCGGCACGATGATTGTCGGCTTTGCGATCTCGTTTCGGCGACAGGAATGCGGCTATGTGAGTGTCGTGGCGGTCATCCCAGGGCACCGTCGCAAGGGTCTGGCGACGGCCCTCATCTGCGCATGTGCGAGCCGGTTCTCGAGTCAGCAGCTCCGCGAAATCCGCATCGATGCATTCGAGGACAGCCCGGCTGCGGTCGAGTGCTATCGGGCCCTCGGGTTCGAGATCATCGAGCGAATCCCGGATCCAGAGTCCAAAGAGCACGCTCCCTGATCGGCCGCAGCGGTTCGGCTCCGACCCTGTCCCGGATAGACTGGGCACTTGAACGACCAGGAGACCACCATGCCTACCTCGAACGCCGAAACCGGGACCGATCTCGTCAAACGCGGACTCGCCGAAATGCTCAAAGGCGGCGTCATCATGGACGTCGTGAACGCCGAGCAGGCGAAGATCGCAGAAGAGGCCGGGGCTGTGGCCGTCATGGCGCTCGAGCGAGTGCCGGCCGACATTCGTGCCCATGGAGGTGTGGCGCGTATGGCCGACCCCGCCAAGGTCGACGAGATCATCAATGCCGTGTCCATCCCGGTCATGGCGAAGTCACGGATCGGGCATTTCGTGGAGGCGCAGGTGCTGCAATCGCTCGGCGTCGACTACATCGACGAATCCGAGGTGCTGTCACCGGTCGACACTAACCACATCGACAAGTGGGCATTCACGGTGCCGTTCGTGTGCGGTGCGAAGGATCTCGGCGAGGCGCTTCGCCGGATCGGCGAGGGTGCGGCCATGATTCGAACAAAGGGCGAGCCCGGGACCGGCAACGTCATCGAGGCTGTGCGTCACATGCGGATGATGAACCGAGAGATCCGCGAGCTGACCCTCACCGACCCGAACGAACTGATGGCCGCGGCGAAGGAACTTCGCGCTCCCTACCAACTCGTCAAGGAAGTCGCCTCAACCGGCAAGCTTCCGGTCGTGAACTTCGCCGCCGGCGGGATTGCTACACCGTCGGATGCGGCGTTGATGATGCAGCTGGGTTGTGACGGGGTCTTCGTTGGTTCGGGGATCTTCAAGTCGGGCGATCCCGCCGTCAGGGCTCGCGCAATCGTGGAAGCAACCACGTTCTACAAGGACGCCGAGAAGGTCGCCAAGGTCTCGCGCAACCTCGGCGAGGCGATGGTCGGAATCAACATCGACACGCTGGCGCCCGAAGACCGCATGCAAGACCGCGGCCTCTAGCCGCCCGCCAGGCTTCCGACCGATGTCCGAACTCCGGGTGGGCGTGCTGGCCCTGCAGGGTGACTTTCGCGAGCACATTGCCATGGTGCGCTCGATTGGTGCCACCGCGTTCGAAGTGCGAACTCCGGACGACCTCGCGCAAGCCGACGCGCTCATCATTCCCGGAGGTGAGTCGACCGCAATCGGCCGCCTCGCCCGCATCTACGGGATGATCGACCCGATGCGTAGCCGCATCGAAAGCGGGCTCCCGGTCCTCGGAACCTGTGCCGGGATGATCTTCCTCGGGTCGGCAACAACGGGCAATGACCAGCCGCAGCTCGGGGTCCTCGACGTTGTCGTGGAGCGGAACGCATTCGGACGGCAGGTCGACTCCTTCGAGTCGGAGTTCGAGGTGACCGGGTTCGATGGATCGATGCATGCCGTCTTCATCCGTGCGCCGTGGATCCACAAAGTCGGTGCCGACGTCGAGATCCTCGCAGCCGTCACCGATCCCTCCACAGGGGACGACCGTCCCGTCTTCGTGCGCCAAGCGAATATCCTGGCGACATCGTTCCACCCGGAGTTGACGGACGACACCCGGGTACACGAGGCACTGCTGGCGATGGCGGAGGAGCGCTGATGGCCGGACATTCGAAGTGGGCGAACATCAAGCACCGCAAGGGCCGGCAGGACGCAGCTCGTGGCAAGCTGTTCGCCAAGCTGATCCGGGCCATCGAGTCGGCCGCCCGCAACGGCGGCGGAGATCCGGCTGCGAACGCAACGTTGGCGACGGCAATCCAGAAAGCGAAGGACTCCTCGGTCCCGAAGGACACGATCGAGCGGGCCGTGGCTCGGGGGAGTGGCGACCTCGACGGTGTTGCCTACGAGGAGATCTGGTACGAAGGGTACGCGCCCGGCGGTGTTGCGATGTACGTCCAGATCCTCACCGACAACCGCAATCGAGCGGCGTCGGATGTGCGCGCCGCGTTCAACAAGAACAACGGCAACCTCGGCGAACCGGGCTCGGTGGGCTATCTGTTCGAACAGAAGGGGTACATCCTTGCGACCGGGGACGAGGACACGGTGATGATGGCGGCCCTCGACGGTGGTGCCGAAGACGTGACCCCCTCCGACGAGCAGTGGGAAGTCATCTCGGCACCGAGTGACCTGGCGTCGGTGCGGTCCGCACTCGAGGACGCAGAGGTGACGATCGACTCCGCCGATGTCACCCAGCTGCCTTCGACCACGGTGCCGGTCGATGCCGCGACCGCACCGAAGGTGCTGCGCCTCGTCGATGCACTCGAGGACCTCGACGACGTGCAAGCCGTGTTCGCCAACTTCGACATCCCCGACGAGGTGATGGCAGACGTCAGTTGATTCGGCAGAGCCGATTCAACTGGTACTGAGTACTGAGTACTGAGTACCCGGTACGGCGACCTGAGACCTGAGACCTGAGACCTGAGACCTGAGACCTGGAACCTGGGACTTGAGACCTGGGACCTGGGACTTGAGACCTGGGACCTGGGACTTGAGACCTGAGACCTGAGACCTGAGACGATGCTTGGACTCGTCACTGCCTGCCGGTAACCTCACCAAACATATGTTCGTATTGGGAATCGATCCTGGTCTCACGAGGACCGGCTACGGAATCCTCGAGACTCGGGGGTCTCGTTCGAGAGCGGTTGTTGCGGGTGTCATCCGCACGGATCCGGCCGCCGGGATCGCACAACGCCTGGCTGAGTTGTATCACGATCTCCGCGAGATCGTCGCCGAACACGACATCGCGGAAGCGGCCATCGAGGAAGTCTTCGTGAACCGCAATCTCCACACAGCAATGGCCGTTGGCCGTGCCTCAGGCGTTGCGCTCCTCGCCATGGGTGAAGCCGGAGTCCCCGTGACGGAGTACAGCCCGTCCGCCGTGAAGATGGCCCTCTGCGGCTACGGCTCAGCAGACAAAGAGCAGGTACAGAAGGTGGTCGCAATGCGGCTCGAGCTGCCACAAGCACCGAAACCGGCGGATGCCGCCGACGCCCTGGCGATCGCCCTGTGCCACGTACAAGCGCTTCCGATGCGGCGCGCAGTGGAGCGTGCCGGATGATCGGTCGGGTCCGAGGCACGGTGGTCGCCAAACACGGCGACCGGGTCGTCGTCGACGTCGCCGGTATTGGGTACGAGATCGCGGTGACGCCGCGCACCCTGGTCGAGCTCCCGAGCCTCGGTGACGAGGCGGTCCTGCACACGCACCTCCATGTCCGCGAGGACTTGCTGGCGTTGTTTGGATTCACGACCGACGATGCTCGCGACCTGTTCCGGATCCTCCTCGGCGTCTCCGGCATCGGGCCCAAAGTCGCCCTGGCCATCCTGGGCACGCTGACGCCGGAAGCGCTCCGCCTGGCCGTCGTGACCGAGGACGCGGACGCACTCACCCAGGTCCCTGGCATCGGCAAGCGGAGTGCGCAGAAGCTCATGCTCGAGCTGCGACCCAAGCTCGATCTTCCGGACGCCGAACTGCCCGGATCCTCGTCGGCAGGTGCCGAAGTCCGCGAGGCGCTCGAGGGTCTCGGGTATCAGGCAGCCGAGATCCGAGACGTCATGCGCGATCTGGATCCGGCGCTGCCGGTCGAGGACCTGCTGCGTGTTGCGCTGCAGGAGCTCGGAAGGGCGAGGCAGGCCTGATGGCTCGCGACGAGGGTCTGCTCACGACCACGCCTCTGCCCGAGGACGAACGATTCGAGATCGGCCTGCGACCGCGCAAGATGGCCGACTTCGTTGGTCAAGAGGAGCTGAAGGAGCGCCTCTCGATTCTCATCGAGGCGGCGCGTTCGCGCAGTGAGCCGGTTGACCACGTCCTCTTCTCGGGGCCTCCCGGGCTCGGCAAGACCTCGCTGGCGGGCATCGTCGCTCACGAGATGGGCGCCGCGTTCCGTGCCACGTCGGGTCCCGCCCTGGAGCGCCCCGGTGATCTCGCCGCCGTGCTGACCAATCTCGATGCAGGGGACGTGCTCTTCATCGATGAGGTGCACCGTCTCCCACGCCAGGTCGAGGAAGTGCTGTACCCCGCGATGGAGGACTTCGAGCTGGACATCGTGGTCGGGAAGGGTCCCGCCGCTCGTTCCATTCGCCTCGAGCTGCCGCATTTCACCCTCGTCGGTGCAACTACACGTGTCGGCAGGGTTGCACCGCCGCTGCGTGATCGGTTCGGGTACGTTGCTCGGCTCGACTACTACACCTCGCCGGATCTCGCTCAGATCATCACCCGGTCGGCCGGCATTCTCGAGGTGGAGATCGCTTCCGATGGAGCCGGTCTCATCGCCGAGCGCAGCCGCGGTACCCCGCGAATCGCCAATCGACTCCTGCGGCGAGTGCGCGACTTCGCCGACGTGCGTGCCGATGGGCGGATCGACCACGAGATCGCCGATACCGCCCTTCGCGTGTGGGAGGTCGACGAGCGCGGTCTCGACAAGGTCGACCGGTTCATCCTGGAAGCCATGGTGCACAAGTTCGGCGGCGGACCGGTCGGCCTCTCGACGCTCGCGATCGCCGTCGGCGAGGACCCCGAAACGGTCGAGGACGCGTACGAGCCGTACCTCCTCCAAGAGGGCCTGCTCATGCGGACACCGCGCGGCCGGGTTGCGACTCCGCACGCGTACCGGCACCTCGGCGTCGCCGCCCCGCAGGACGACGATCCGCAGGGCCAGTTGCTCTGACCGAACCCGGCTGTACCGAACCTCGCTGCCGTCTTGGTCTCCTAGCCTGAGCGCTCCGATGTTGGCTGCAGACTTCCACTACGACCTGCCCGAAGGAGCCATCGCCCAAGCGGCGATCGAACCACGCGACACCTCGCGGCTGCTGGTCACATCGACCGAGGCCGACCACGCCTTCTACGAGCTTCCCGAGTTGCTGAACCGCGGCGACTTGCTGGTGGTCAACCGGACCAGGGTGCGTGCCGCCCGGTTCACGGGGACGAAGTCGACCGGCGGTGCGGTCGAGGTACTGCTCTTGCGGCCGGTCGGACCAGGCCGTTGGGAGGCGCTGCTTCGCCCGTCGCGACGGGTCAGGCCCGGAACGGAGATCCTCATCGGCGAGGCCAAGGTCACGATTCTCACCATGCCGGAACGCGGACTCGCCACACTCGAGCTCTCCGTTGAAGGTGACGCAGAGAGTTGGATCGAGGAGTCCGGGCAGGTGCCGCTGCCCCCGTACTTCCGCGGCCGACTCGACGATCCGGATCGCTACCAGACGATCTTCGCCTCGTCGACCGGGTCCGCTGCGGCTCCAACTGCGGCGCTCCACTTCACGGATCGAGTTCTCGGCGGATTGGCGGAAGGAGGAGTCCAGGTCACCGAAGTCGAGCTCGACATCGGCCTCGATACGTTCCGTCCGATGGCCGAGGGTCCCATCGGCGACCACGAGATGCACTCCGAACGATTCACCATTCCGGTCGCGGCGGCCGAGGCGATCGCAGCGACGCGAGAACGCTCCGGTCGGGTGATCGCCGTTGGCACCACGGTCATGCGGACCCTCGAAACCGGCGCAGTCTCGGGCGGACGGGTGGCCGGCGGCGAGGGCCACAGCGAGTTGTTCATCACGCCCGGCTACCGTCGCCGCGTGGTCGACGCCTTGCTCACCAACTTCCACGCTCCCGGTACGACGCTCGTGGTGCTCATTGCGGCCCTGCTCGGCCCGCGCTGGCGTCGTCTCTACGAGTCGGCTCTGGAGCGTGATTACCGCTTCCTGTCGTTCGGCGATGCGATGTTCATCGACGATCCGGTTGGGGGACCGGTCATCCCATGAGTGAGCGACCGGTGACGTGGCAATCGATCGCAAGCGACGGTGCGGCGCGTGCCGGGATCCTTCACACGCCTCACGGACCGGTCAAGACCCCGGGGTTCATGCCCGTTGGCACGCGCGGCACCGTCAAGGGTGTCGATGCCGCTGATCTGCAGACCGTCGGGGCGGAGATGCTGCTCGCCAACACGTACCACCTCATGTTGCGGCCCGGTGCCTCCACCGTGGCAGCTCTCGGCGAACTCCAGGGGTTCATGGCGTGGAACGGACCGATCCTGACCGACTCCGGCGGCTACCAGGTCTTCTCGCTCGACCCCGTCGTCAACGAGGACGGGGTCGTCTTCCGATCCACCTACGACGGATCCCGCGTGGACCTCAGTCCTGAGCGGGCGGTAGAGGTACAGGAAACCCTCGGCTCGGATGTGGCCATGGTGCTCGACGTCCTGGTCGGTCTCCCCGCCGACCGAGCAGTGCTCGAGGCGGCCATGGAGCGCACCCTGCGATGGTCGGAACGGGCCTTGCGCGCTAAGACGCGGGATGATCGATCGCTGTTCGGCATCGTCCAGGGCGGGACAGATCCGGACCTCCGCGCTCGGTCTGCTCATGACACCGCAGCACTGGACTTCGACGGGTTCGGCATCGGTGGTCTCTCGGTCGGGGAGTCGGACGCGGATCGTGATGTTGCCCTCGACGCTTCGATTCCCGAGCTGCCGGCGGATCGGGTGCGGTACGTCATGGGGCTCGGGGACACCGAAGGCCTTCTGGCCTGCATCGCCCGCGGAGTCGACCTCTTCGACTGTGTCTTGCCGACCCGTTTGGCGCGGCACGGCAAGGTCCTGCATCCGGCCGGCGACTACTCCATCAAACGTGCGGAGTGGGCGAACGACCGCGAACCACTGCAGCAGGACTGTGACTGTCCGACATGTGCCGCCTATAGCCGCGGATACCTACGCCACCTCTTTGCCACCAACGAGCTCCTGGGGAAACGACTCCTCACCCTCCACAATCTCCGTTACACGCTCCGTCTGGTCGCCAACGCCCGAAATGCGATCGAGACCGGCACGTTCCACGCCTTCACAGAAACCACGCTCGACCGCCGGAGGAAGAGCGATGAAGGGGCCGCCACAACGGCGTGATTCGACGCTTCCGAGCGTGACCGGTCCACGTACCTGGTAGCGGGTACTCGGTGCCGGCGGCCGACGGCCGCCTCCCAGTTCCGCAAAACGCGAATCCTTCACTAACCTACGCCGGCGCCCGGCACCACCGCCGGGCGCTCTGCCGAACCGACGGTGCCCTGCAGCATCGCTGCAAACCCGCCACGGAGGAACTCGTGTTCTACCTCGCCATGCAATCGGCTCTCGTCCTCGCTCAAGAGGCCGATGCCACTCAGCCTGAGGGCAGCGCGTTGACGTCGCTGCTCTTCATCGCCCTGATCGTTGGCGGTGGCTACTTCCTCTTCATCCGCCCCCAACGGAAACGTGTCCAGGCCATGGAAGACGTGCGGAACTCGGTGGTGATCGGCTCTGAGGTGCGCACGGTCGGCGGCATCTTCGGGACCGTTGTGGTCGACGACGACGACGTTGTTGTGATCGATACCGGCGAGGGGAGCCGCCTCCGCATTGCGCGACGTGCAATCGCCGAAACCGTCGGTGGGGTGACCGCAGACGGGAGCGAGGACGACGCCGAGTGACTCGCCGCCGCCTCTGGATCACCCTCCTCGTCACCCTCGGCATCGCCTGGGGAACGCTCGGCGCATCGCTCGGCGTCGGTTGGGAGCCTCGCCTGGGACTCGATCTCCAGGGCGGCTTCTCCGTGCGTCTCGTGGCGCCCGACGGTACCGACGGTGAGGTGCTCGACCAGGCGGTCGAGATCATGCGTCAGCGCATCGAGAACCTCGGTCAGGTCCAGGAACCGGAGATTTCGGTCCAGGGGGATCGCGCCATCGTGGTGCAGCTCCCCGGTGTCACCGATCGAGAGCGAGCGTTGGCCGCGGTCGGAACGACCGGCGAACTCACGTTTCGTCCGGTACTGACGTTCAACCTGCTCTCGTCGCCGGCGTTCTTGGACGGGACGCTGCCTCCGCCCGAAGGTGCGTTCCCCGACTCGACGACGGTGACGACGCAGCCGCCGGAGATCTCCGGCGACACGACGACCACGACGGAGAGTCCGTCGGACACCTCGACCACGACGCAGGCTCCGTCTGACTCGTCGACCACCGTTGCCCCTACGACGACGGCACCACCGACGACCACGACAACGACGACGGCACCGCCCCCACCTCCCGAGAACATCGATCCCGAGACGGGATTGACCATCGAAGACGATCCAACCCAAGAGACCTACCTGTTGGGCGAGGACGGAGTCACGTACTACCACCTCGCTCCTGCGTTCCTCTACGGGAGCGACATCGAGGACGCCGATGCCGCGCTGACCGGGGGAGGTGGGACCCTCGGAGAGTGGGTTGTCGACCCCAGCTTCACGTCGGATGGGGGAGAGCTATTCCGAGCTGCGACCGGCCTGTTGGCTCGCCAACCCGTCGGCAGCCCGACCCGATCGTTGGCCATCGTTGTCGACGGAGTGGTGTTCAGTGCGCCCGCCGTCGCCCCCGATGTGGGACCTGAGGGTCTCGACCCGAACAACGTGATCATCACTGTCGGCGGCGAAAACCAGGAGGAAGAGGCCCGCGACCTCGCCACCATCCTCCGATACGGCGCTTTGCCCACCGTGTTCGAACGTGAACGCGAGGAGTCCGTGTCGGCGTCCCTGGGAAGCGACAGCCTCCAGGCCGGTCTCATCGCGGGGCTCGGGGGTCTGACCCTCGTGGCAATCGCACTCCTGCTCTACTACCGAGCGCTCGGCCTCGTGGCCGTCGTTGGTCTGTCGGTCTTCGGCTCGCTCCTCCTCACGGCGATCATCCTCTTGGGCGAGTTCCAGGGCACGACGCTGACCCTCGCCGGCGTGACCGGCATCATCGTGTCGATCGGTATCACCGCGGACTCGTACATCGTGTTCTTCGAACGAATCAAGGAAGAACACCGTCGCGGCCGACCATTGCGCCCTTCGGTCGATTCGGGCTTCCAGCGCGCCTTCCGGACCATCGTGACGGCCGATGTCGTCACGTTCTCTGCGTCCGTGTTGCTGTGGGCGCTCGCCATCGGACCGGTGAAGGGCTTTGCCATCACGCTCGGCATTGCGACCGTGGTCGACGTGTTCGTTGCGTACTACTACACACGCCCGGCCGTGATGCTGTTGGTGCGGAGCCGTCTCGGTGAAGGCGGCTACTTCAGTATCCGCGGTGCCATGGGCCGTGGCATCGACGAGGTTCCGGAAGGAGGTGCCGCGTGAGCCTGTTCACCCGCCTCTACCGCGGCGAGACGGAGTTCGATGTCATCAGCGGGCGCAACCGATGGTTCGGTGTGAGCGCAACGGTGGTCGTCGCTTCGTTGCTGTCACTGCTCGTCTTTGGCCTCGACCTGAGCGTCGACTTCACGGGCGGGACGATCGTCGAAGCTCCGAACGAATCCGAGGCGGATGTCGGTGAGATCCGCGATGAGCTCGGGACGATCGGTCTCGAGGACGCGCGCATCCAGCTCCTCGAAGGTGAGCAGGTCCGCATTCGTGTCCAGACGGAGGCGCTGGATCCGGCCGAACAAGACGAACTGACGACCGTGATCGCGGTGCTCGCCGGCGTCACCTTCGACGACACCGAAGTCGACGCTGTGGGGCCGACCTTTGGAGAGGAGATCACTCGGCGTGCCATCGAGGCCCTGGTCGTGTTCCTCATCGTGGTCGTGCTCTTCATCAGCTGGCGCTTCGAGTGGAAGATGGCCGTCGCTGCGTTGGCCGCGCTGTTCCACGACCTGATTATCACGTTCGGGATCTACTCCGTCCTGCAATTCGAGGTCACGCCGGCGACGATCATCGCCATCCTCACGATCCTCGGGTACTCGCTCTACGACACCGTTGTCGTGTTCGACAAGATCACCGAGAACGTCAACGAGCTGGCCACCAAGTTCACGTTCGCGGAGATCGGGAACCTCTCGATGAACCAGGTGCTCATGCGATCGATCAACACGTCGCTGACATCGTTGCTCCCGATCGGAAGCCTGCTCTTCGTGGGCTCGTACCTCCTCGGAGCGACGACGCTGCGCGAGTTTGCGCTGGCCCTGTTCATCGGCGTGGCCGCCGGGACCTACTCGTCGATCTTCGTCGCGACTCCGATCCTCACGGTGCTCAAGGAGCGCGAGCCGCAGTGGGCTCGGATGGAGCGCAGGGCGGGGCGTCGCGAGGACGAGAGCCTGGCTGCCGCTGCAGCCGCTGCGACGGTCGCCGTCGAGCTTCGGGATACCGGAGCAGCGCCCCGTGCACCCCGCAAGCGGAAGAAGCGCCGATAGCCGGCCGACCCCGATGGCCCGGACAGCTACGCAACACGCTCTATGCTTCCCGGGATGAGTGACCTCGATCTCGAAGCCCACATCAGGGACATTCCCGACTGGCCCGAGCCGGGGATCGTCTTCAAGGACATCACTCCGTTGCTGGCGGATCCGACCGCATTTCGAGGAGCGATCGATGCCATGGTCGGTCCGTTCGTCGACCGCGGGATCACGAAGGTCGTTGGGATCGAGGCACGTGGCTTCATCCTCGGTGCACCGGTGGCCGACCGTCTCGGTGCAGGTTTCGTTCCCATCCGCAAGGCGGGGAAGCTGCCACACGACATCCACCACCAGGAGTACGAGCTCGAGTACGGCACCGATCGGATCGAGGTCCACAGCGACGCAGTTGGGTCGACCGACACGGTGCTGATCGTCGACGACGTCCTCGCAACGGGCGGCACCGCAGCGGCGGCGATCCGACTCATCGACGCGCTCGGGGCCTCGGTGGCCGGTCTCGCTGTGCTCGTTGAACTGGCCTTCCTCGACGGTCGGTCCAAGCTCAACGGGGCCGGGGTGCACACGGTGGTGCACTATGGCCCTACCTGAAGCACTTCCGGCAGCCGGTACCCCGGACGACATCTTCGACGCGGTCGTCACCGAGTTCCTCCGGCACCATCCCGATGGGGACGTCGAGTTCCTGCGCGGTGCGTATGGATTGGCCGATCGAGCTCACTCGGGCCAGAAGCGCCAGACGGGCGATCCGTACATCACGCATCCGCTCACCGTCGCCCAGCTCCTTGCGGAGTACGGCATGGACCAGGTCACCCTTGCGGCGGCGCTCCTGCATGATGTGGTCGAGGACACCGAGGTCACCCTCGATGAGGTCTCCAAGGGGTTTGGTGGCGAAGTCGCTGCGCTGATCGACGGGGTGACGAAGCTCGATCGCATCAAGTTCTCATCTCGAGAGGAGCAGCAGGCCGCAACGATCCGCAAGATGGCGATCGCGATCTCGCGCGACATCCGCGTTCTCGTGATCAAGCTGCTGGACCGCTTGCACAACATCCGGACGCTGGCGCCCCTCCCGGCGGAGAAGCAACAGCGAGTCGCCAAGGAGACGTTGGAGGTCTACGCCCCGCTGGCGCATCGGCTCGGTGTGCAAGAGATCAAGCACGAGATGGAGGAGGCGTGCTTCGCCATCCTCTACCCGAAACGTAAGGCAGAGATCGAGGACCTGGTTCGCCAGCGGGCTCCCGAACGTGAGGAACTCGTTGAGGCCGTGATCGACGAGGTGCGGCAGGCACTCGCCGGGTCGGGGATCGAGGCCGAAGTGACGGGTCGTCCGAAACATCCGTACTCGATCTATCGCAAGCTCGTGGCATCGGGCCTTGCGTTCGAAGAGATCTACGACTTGATCGGTATCCGGATCATCGTTCCGGAGGTGCGTGACTGTTACGGCGCGCTCGGGCTCATCCACACGATGTGGCCGCCGATTCACGGCCGGTTCAAGGACTACATCGCCACACCGAAGTTCAACCTCTATCAGAGTGTCCACACGACGGTCGTCGGGCCGGACGGCAAGGCCCTCGAGGTGCAGATCCGCACGACGGAGATGCATCACCGAGCAGAATTCGGCATTGCGGCCCATTGGAGGTACAAGGAGGGCGTGGCGCCGCGGGACGTCGATCTCGCCTCGGATCTCAAGGCGCTGAACGATGCGTCGGAGAATCCGTCGGAGTTCCTCACGAACCTGAAGCTCGATCTGTATCAGGACGAGGTCTTTGCGCTGACGCCGAAAGGTCGCATCATCAGCTTGCCGTCGGACTCCACACCGGTCGACTTCGCTTATCGAATTCACACGGACGTCGGGCATCGCTGTGTAGGCGCCAAGGTGAATGGCCGGCTCGTGCCGCTCGATACTCGACTCGAGTCGGGGGACATCGTCGAGGTGATCACGTCCAAGGCGGTGGACGCCCATCCGAGCCGGGACTGGTTGGACTTCGTCAAGACCGGACGGGCGGCCGGCAAGATCCGCCAATGGTTCTCCAAAGAACGACGCGAGGCCGCCGTTCAGGACGGGAAGGACTTCGTGGCGAAGGCGGTGCGGCGCGAAGGCCTCGGCTTGTCGGCGCCGGGGCGTGAAGCGTTGTTGACGCAGATCGCGACCGACCTGGGGTTCAAGGAGCTCGACGCGCTCTATGCCGCCGTCGGCGCGAACCGGGTGTCCCCGAAGTCGGTCTCGCAGAAGCTCGCAAAGCTCGTCCTGCCTGACGAAGAGGACCAGGACCTCCTCGAGCCACCGTTGCGGCCCGTTTCGGATCGCCGTCCCCAACGCGGCATCATCGTCGAGGGGATGGACGACCTCATGGTGCGGATCGCCCGGTGCTGCGCTCCGGTGCCTGGAGACGACATCATCGGCTTCGTGACGGTTGGGCGGGGCGTCTCCGTGCACCGCACCGACTGCGCGAACGTCGGCGCACTCGAGGAGCGCTCCGAACGTCTCATCGAGACGACGTGGGCGCCGCAGCAGACCGGATCGTTCTTCGTATGGATTCAGGTCGAGGCGCTCGACCGGCCGAAGCTGTTGCGCGATGTCACCGGTGTGCTGTCCGATCTCGGCGGCAACATCCATGCGTCGTCATCGGCGACCGGCAGCGACCGGATCGCCGTGCTGCGTTACGAGGTCGAACTGTCTGATCCACAGCTGCTGGAGCGGGTGATCGCTGAGCTGCGCGGTGTTCAGGGTGTGTTCGACGCGTATCGACTGGTTCCGCAATCGAATTCGTGAAGGCCGGAGATGGAACTCCTCATTGATGCACGGTCGCTGTGGGCGGCGCAGACCAACTGCTATGTGATTGCACCGGAGCGCGGCGGACCTGCAGTGGTTGTCGATGCACCGCCCGATCCGGACGGAATCGGCGCGCTCCTCGCCGCTCACGATCTCACGCCGATCGCCTTGCTCGTGACGCACGGGCACGTCGACCACGCGGGAGGAGCGGGCGCCGTTGTACGAACTACCGGCGTCGACGCCTATGTCCACCCGGATGACGATTACCTGACCCTCCATCCTGCGGAGCAGCTCGCCATGATGTTTGGCATTCGTGTCGGGCCGGACGACGCAGCGGCCTTGGCGCCACCTGCGAAGTACGAGACGCTGGCGGATGGCCAGGTCCTCGAACTGGGGGGCATGTCGTTCGAGGTCCTCCACACACCGGGCCACACGCCGGGACACTGCTGCTTCCACCTGGCCGACCAGGGCCTGCTGTTCTCTGGTGATCAGCTGTTCGCTGGTTCGATCGGACGGACGGATCTCCCGGGCGGTGACTACGCCACTCTGATGCGGTCGATGGCCGAGAAGGTGCTGGTGCTCGACGACTCGACCGAGGTACTTCCAGGTCACGGCCCGACGACTACGCTGGCCCGCGAACGGCTGGTCAATCCCTGGGTGCAGGAACTCCTCGGGACCTGATCCAGCCGTAGCTGTTCTCGACACGAATCAGGAGCGCCCCCATGGGGAACGAGGCCTACAGGACCGCCCACGCTGCGTCGCTGGACACCGGCGATGCCGGCCGCGCCGTCCGCGTTGCCGGCTGGGCTGAGCGTATCCGTGACCAGGGCGGTGTGGTGTTCGTCGATTTGCGTGACGCTACCGGCATCGTGCAGGTCGTGTTCCGGCCCGACGGCGGTGAAGCACACGACATCGCAGGCGCCCTCAAGCGCGAGTCGTGCATCCAGGTCGATGGAGTCGTTGAGGCGCGGCCGGAGGGGATGGCCAACCCCGACCTCGCCAGTGGTGAGGTCGAGATCGAAGCGTCCGGGATCGTCGTACTCAGTCGTGCGGAGACATTGCCTTTCCAGCTCGATGGCAGGGTCGACGTTGCCGAAGAGCGTCGCCTCAAGTACCGGTATCTGGACTTGCGGACGACGCGAATGACGGAGAACCTCCGAGCTCGTTCGACGGTGATCCAGGCCATGCGACGTGTCCTTGACGGGAGCGGTTTCCTCGAAGTCGAGACTCCGACGCTCATTGCATCGACGCCGGAGGGTGCCCGCGACTTCCTCGTGCCCAGCCGACTTCGCCCGGGGAACTTCTATGCGCTGCCGCAGTCTCCTCAGCTGTTCAAGCAGCTGCTCATGATTGGCGGAGTCGAGCGCTACTACCAGGTCGCCAAGTGCTATCGGGATGAGGACTTCCGCAGCGACCGTCAGGTCGAGTTCAGCCAGCTCGACCTCGAAGGCGCCTTCTGGGGTCAAGACGACGTGCTCGAGACGCTCGAGGCGATCGTCACGCAGGTGGTGAAGGACACGCGCGGGGTCGATCTCGATCGACCGTTCCCCCGAATCTCCTACGCCGAGGCGATGGAGCGATACGGGACCGACAAGCCGGACATTCGCTTTGGCATGGAGATCGTCGATCTCTCGGCCGTGTTCGAACAGAGCGAGTTCAAAGCGTTTGCCGGTGTCGTCGCCGACGGGGGCGTTGTCCGTGCGATCAACGCAGGAGCACGCGAACTGTCGCGTGCCGGCCTCGACGCGCTCGTCGAGCAAGCGCAATCGCTCGGAGCCAAGGGGCTCGTGTGGATGGTCGTGCAAGACGACGGCAGTGTGCGATCGCCGGTAGCGAAGTTCCTCGCTCCCGAGGAGCTGGCTGCCGTGGTTGCGGCACTCGACGCGTCACCTGGGGACGTGTTGCTCTTGGTCGGCGACATTGCCCGGGTGGCCGGCCCGGTGCTCGGTCAGCTGCGTCTCGACCTCGGACAGCCGTTGGATCACGATGAGCTGGCTTTCCTGTTCGTGGTCGATTTCCCGGTTTTCGAGGTCACGATGGAGGGCGACCTGGTTCCGGCGCATCATCCGTTCACCGCGCCGGTGTCGGTCGAAGAGATGCGGACCAACCCGGCCGAGGCGATCTCCAAGGCGTACGACATGGTGCTCAACGGATCCGAGCTCGGTTCAGGCTCCGTCAGGATCCATGATTCCGACGTGCAGGCACAGGTCTTCGAAGTACTGGGGATCTCTCGGCAGCAGGCTCAAGCCCGTTTCGGCTGGTTCATGGAGGCCCTTCGTTACGGCACCCCGCCACACGCCGGCTTCGCCATCGGCATCGATCGGCTCGTCTCGATCCTGCGGAACGAGATCAACATCCGTGAGGTGATCCCGTTTCCCAAGACCCAGACGGGAGCGGATCCTTTGACCGGCTCGCCAAGTCGGGTCGAAGGCCCGCAGCTGACAGAGCTCGGCATTGCGATCCGTCCCGAGATCGAGGCGCAATGGGCCGGCGAAGCGCAGTCGGAGTCCGTCTAGCTCGCATGGGAATCGGGTGACCCTCAGCCTGTACCGTGTCGGTCATGAGCGACGACTTCGATCTCTTCACTGAGACCCGCGAACAGCGACGAGCCGCCGTTGCGCCGCTCGCTGCCCGCATGCGTCCGGCGTCACTCGACGAGGTCGTCGGTCAGGACCACCTCACGGCACCCGGCGCAGCGTTCCGCTCGATCGTCGAGTCCGGCCATCCGGTTTCGATGATCCTCTGGGGTCCCCCCGGGACCGGCAAGACCACGCTGGCACGACTCGTGGCAGCCGGCAGCCGCGCCCGTTTCGAACAGCTCTCGGCAACGTCGGCAGGAGTGAAAGACGTCAGAGAAGTGTTGGCAATGGCCGCACGTCGGATCGAGGACGATCTCGGGCGTACCTTGTTGTTCCTCGACGAGATCCACCGTTTCACCAAGTCACAGCAGGATGCGTTACTGCCGGGCGTCGAAGACGGAACCATCATCCTGGTCGGCGCGACGACGGAGAACCCGTTCTTCGAGGTCAACTCACCCCTGGTCAGTCGATCGACCATCTTCCGGACCGAACCGCTGGCCCCGCACGACGTCGCTGAGCTCGTCGAGCGGGCGGTGGCGGATCCGATGCGCGGCCTCGGCGGAGACGCCGCCATCGCGGCCGATGCGCTCGACGCCATGGCGGAGCGAGTAGGCGGAGATGCTCGTCTTGCACTCAACTCGCTGGAGGTGGCATCACAGATCGCAGCGGGCCGTGACCGCACCAAGATCGAGCTCACCGACGTGACCGAGGCGTTGCAACGCCGGGTGATCCGTTACGACAAGGGCGCCGATCGGCACTACGACATCATCTCGGCGTTCATCAAGAGCGTCCGGGGATCAGATGTGGACGCCGCGTTGTACTGGCTGCACACGATGCTCGATGCGGGAGAGGATCCCAAGTTCGTTGCCCGGCGGATGATCATCCTCGCCAGCGAGGACGTCGGACTCGCCGACCCGTCGGCGCTCGGGGTTGCAGTCGATGCCTTTCGAGCGCTCGAGGTGATTGGACTCCCCGAAGCGGCGTACGCCCTGACGCAGGCCGCTACGTATCTGTCACTCGCACCGAAGTCGAACACCATGAAGGGAGCGATCGCAGCGGCCAAGGCTGCCGTCGACGGGACGCCGGCTGCGCAGGTGCCCGCCCATCTCCGTTCCGCCGTCCACGAAGGACAACAGGCCCTGGGTGATGGCGTCGGATACGTCTACCCACCCGACTTCCCCGGCTCGATCACGCCGCAGCAGTACCTCCCGGAGGGCGCCGAACGGGCGATCCTCTATCGACCCAAGGCCGAAGGCCGGGAGAGTGAGCTCGCCGAGCGTCTCGAACGGATCGACGAGGCCTTGAGGAAGCCACAGCGACGACCGGCCTCCGACGACTGATTACGCTCTTCCTCATGTTGCTGCGCATCCGCTGGTTCGTTGTCGGTTTCCTGACCGCCACCGCGGCCGCGGCGTACGTCATCGATCAGGTGCGGCGGGCGCGCGAGAAGCTCACGCCGGAGAATCTCACCCGGAGTGGAGCACGCGGGGTCGCGGCCCTCATCGATGCCGCTGCCGAACGGATTGCGCCGACCAACGGTCACCAAGCCGATACGGATGACGTCACGGTCAATTAGCCGGACGAGTGTGCGACCGGCGCTAGCTTGAGGCTCAGATGACGAACCGAATTCAACCGCGCACCCTCAAGGGCTTTCGAGATCTGTTGCCGGAACCGATGATCGCCCGCGAGCACTTGGTCAACGTGGCGAAGCGGGTGTACGAGTCGTACGGGTTCAGCCCAATCGACACCCCGGCCCTCGAGTACACCGAGATCCTGCTCGGCAAGGGTGGAGCCGAATCGGACAAGCAGCTCTATCGCTTCGAGGACAACGGCGGCCGAGACGTCGCACTCCGGTTCGATCTCACGGTGCCGTTCGCCCGATTCGCCGCGCAGCACGTCGGAGTGCTCGGGATCCCGTTCAAGCGCTACCACGTCGGTCCGGTGTGGCGAGGTGAGAACACGCAGCGCGGCCGATACCGGGAGTTCCTCCAATTCGACTTCGACACCATCGGCACGACCGACATCACGGCGGACATCGAGACGGTGCTGGTCGTACACGACCTGTTCGACGCCCTCGATGTCGGCGAGTTCACAATCCGGATCAACGACCGGCGGATCCTCAACGGCTTGCTGGAGCAGTTGACGTTGCTCGATGCGTCGGCCGCCGTGCTCCGGGCGCTCGACAAGCTCCCCAAGGTCGGTGCCGAAGCCGTGCACGGAGAGTTGGTCGAGAGTGCCGGTGCCCCTTCCGACGTCGCCGATCAGATCCTGGAGTTCGCCTCCCTCCGCGGTACCAACGACGAGATCCTCGACACGCTCGAGGGGCTCGTGTCCGCATCGTCCGTGGGAGAGCGCGGAGTCGTCGCGCTCGGCGACGTCGTCCGTGGCGTCCGGGCTGCAGGCGTCGCTGAATCGCGAGTTGCCATCGATGTCTCGATCGCCCGCGGCCTGGACTACTACACCGGAACGATCCTCGAGACATTCCTCACGGATCTGCCCGACATCGGCAGCGTGTGCTCGGGCGGCCGCTACGACGATCTGGCCGGTCTCTACACCAGTCAACGCCTCCCGGGAATCGGGGCGTCCCTCGGGGTGGATCGGCTGTTGGCGGCGCTCGACGAGCTGGAACTGATCGACCGCCGGACGACTCCGGCTGAGGTGCTCGTGGTGTACTTCGATGCCGAACGCCGCAACGACTACGTGGCGTTGGCGCGCCGGTTGCGGTCGGCAGGCCGCAGCGTCGAGCTGTATCCGGAGCCGCGCAAGCTCGGAGCGCAGCTCAAGTACGCCGATCGCCGTGGTCACCGCGTAGCGGTCATCGTCGGCACCAATGAGTGGGCGGAATCGACTGCCCAGATCAAGGACCTCGCAACGGGTCAAAGCGAGACCGTTCCCCTCGGCGACCTCGAAGCAGCCCTCGCGCAGCGGCTCACCGGAAACTCCTGACCGCGGGCGCCGGACGCCCGCGGCCACATCGCTAACCTCACGAGCCTCATGGATTCCAACTCGATTCGCCGCATCTTCCTGGACTTCTTTGGCGACCGCGATCACACCCTGGTCCCGAGTGCGTCGCTGATTCCGATTGATCCGACACTGTTGCTCACCAACGCGGGAATGGTCCCGTTCAAGCCCTACATGCTCGGCGAAGAGGCGCCGCCGTACCCTCGAGCTGCAAGCGTGCAGAAGTGCGCGCGCACGATCGACATCGACATCGTGGGTACCACCGCTCGCCATCTCACGTTTTTCGAGATGCTCGGCAACTTCTCCTTCGGCGACTACTTCAAGGAGAAGGCGATCCCCTGGGCATATGACCTGGTCACGGAGGGGTATGGACTCGATCCGGATCGGCTCTGGTTCACCGTCCATCTCGACGACGACGAGGCCGCCGAGATCTGGATCGATTCCGTCGGCATCGATCCAGATCGGCTCCAGCGGATGGACAAAGACAACTTCTGGCAGATGGGTGTGCCCGGGCCGTGCGGGCCTTCATCGGAGATCTTCTTCGACAAGGGCCCGGAGTTCGGCCAGGACGGCGGTCCGGCCGTCGACGACGAACGATTCGTCGAGATCTGGAACCTGGTGTTCATGCAGCACATCCAGGACGAGCCGTATCACGTGATCGGCGATCTGCCATCGAAGAACATCGACACCGGCGCCGGTCTCGAGCGGATTGCGACCGTGCTCCAAGGGGTCGACACCCTCTTCGAGATCGATACGTTGCGCACCGTCCTGGCGGCCGGCGAAGCGATCACGGGTACGGCCTACGGCGCCCATGAACGAACCGACGTGAGCCTTCGCATCCTCGCCGACCACGCCAGGGCCGTCACGTTCCTCATCGGCGACCAGGTGGTTCCGTCGAACGAGGGGCGTGGGTACGTCTTGCGGCGGCTCCTCCGGCGGGCGGTACGCCACGCGTTCCTGCTGGGGTCGGAAGACCTGGCGATGCCTCGGTTGATCGATTCGACGGTCGAAGTGATGGGTGAGGCGTATCCGGTGCTGCGGGCCAAGCGTGATGCCATTGTCGAAATGGCCGAGCGAGAGGAAATGCGGTTCCGGCGTACGTTGCAGTCCGGCCACCAGCTCCTCGATCAGGAGCTCGACACGATGGAGGAGGCCGCGGTGTTCTCGGGTGCCACGGCATTCAAACTGCACGACACCTACGGCTTCCCGCGGGAACTGACCGAAGAGATCCTGGCGGAGAAGGGCATTCAGCTGGACCTCGCCGAGTTCAACCGAATGATGAAGGAACAGCAAGAACGCGCCCGCAAGCACCACAAGGGGAGCGACGCAGCTGCGAAGGCCGAGGCGTATCGAATCCTCCTCCAGGGTGTCGATGTGACGGAGTTCACGGGGTACACGGCTGAGGCCGGATCCGGGACGATCTTGGCGATGGTGCGCGAAGGCGAGAGCGTCGAGCGAGCCGAGCCGGACCAGGAACTCGAAGTGTTCCTGGACCGGACACCCTTCTACGCGGAAGCCGGCGGTCAGGTCGGCGACAGCGGCGTTTTGTCGACGCCGACCGGCAAGATCCGTGTCCACGACACCCAACACGCAATGCAAGGTGTGCACGGCCACCGCGGTCGGGTCATCGAGGGATGGGTGCAGACCGGTCAGGAGACCACGGCCGAGGTCGATCAGACTCGACGCGAACGAATCCGCAAGAACCACACGGGTACCCACATCCTGCATTGGGCTCTGCGCGAGATCGTCGGCGACCACGTGCACCAGGCCGGCTCGCTCGTCGAACCCGATCGGCTCCGGTTCGACTTCTCGCACTACGACGCAATGGCGCCGGAGCAGTTGCGTGAAGTGGAACTCGTCGTGAACGAACGGGTGATCGAGAACGCCCAGGTCACGACCGTTGTCACCAGCAAGGAAGAGGCGCAGAAGATGGGTGCACTCGCGTTCTTCGGCGACAAGTACGGGGATGAGGTGCGGGTCGTCCGGACCGGCGACTACTCGACGGAGTTCTGTGGAGGTACCCATGTCCCGACCACCGGACAGGTCGGGCCGCTGATTCTCGTGTCTGAAGGATCGGTTGCAGCCAACACCCGTCGGGTCGAGGCACTCACGGGGACGAAGGCGTTCGGGTACCTCTCGCAGATGCGAGCCGACATGGAGGCCGCTGCGTCGGTGCTCCGCAGCCAACCCGGTCAGTTGATCGAGGCGGCAACGTCGCTCAGCAAGCGGGTCCGCGATCAAGAGGCGCGGATCGAGCAATTCGAGGCGCAGGCCCGTTCTGCGGCCGCCGGATCGCTCCTCGATGCCGTCGAGGAGCACGACGGCCGCCGGCTGCTGGTGGCCTCGGCGGGAGAGCGGGCACCCGATGCGCTCCGAGCGCTGGCCTTCCAGTTGCGAGACCAACTCGGCACCGGCGTCGGTGTCCTGGGAGCGACAAACGGCGGCAAGGGCGCCCTCATCGGCTTCGTTTCCGATGACCTCGTTGCAGCCGGTCTCTCGGCCGGGGAGCTGATCGGCCCAGCCGCCCGAGTTCTGGGTGGAGGCGGATCGCGCGATCCGCAACACGCGCAGGCGGGGGGACCCAAC
>JASJAX010000105.1 GCA_030066755.1 Acidimicrobiia bacterium | reverse complement strand
AATGTGTCCACCGATCGACCCAAGACCATCTCGGCCACGCTCACCGCCGGCCTCGACTACTACGTTGCCGTGTGGGCCAACAACGGCTCCGGCAACTTCAACGTCACCGTCAACCCACCGCTCTAGCTGGGTGGCACGAGGTTCTCGTCGGCGGTCCGCTCCCAGTTGGGTGGCCGCTTCTCGGCGAACGCAGCAAAACCCTCTTGCGCCTCTGCGCTCGACGCATTGGCCGCCATGATCGGCTGCGTGACCTCGTAGGCGGTGGCCTCGTCGAGGCCCTCCTGGCGGTAGTACGCATCCTTGCCGATGCCGATGACCTTGGCGTTCCAGCGGGTGATCTCACCGACGAGTTCGGCGACCGTCGCCGTCAACTCACCGGTCGGCGCGACTCGGTTCACCAGCCCCCAGGCATGTGCCGTCTCGACTGAGATCGGCTCACCGGTGAGCAACATCTCCATCGCACGCTTCTGGCCGATCGCCCGCGAGATCGGAACCAGCGGCGTCGAACAGAACAAGCCGATCCGGACGCCCGGCGTGGCGAAGCGGGTTCCTTCCTCGGCTACCACGAGATCACACGAGGCCACCAGCTGACAGCCGGCTGCGGTTGCGATGCCGTGCACCTGAGCAACGACCGGTTGCGGGAGTCGACGAACCGTTTGCATCATTCGGGTGCACTGCCCGAAGAGGAGATCGTAGAAGGCAGCGTCGCGGTGTTGCATCTCGCCGATGTCGTGCCCAGCCGAGAACGCCGGGCCTGCGGCATCGATGACGATCACGTCGACACCGTCCGTTCCGGACAGCTCCTCGAGCGCCTTCTCGACTTCGATCATTGCGTCGAGACTGAGCGCGTTCCTGCGCTCCGGACGACTGAGTGTCAAACGACCCACCGGTCGCTCGACCCGGACCGACACATGTTCCAATGCCATCACCAACACCTCGTGTTCACGTGGTTGGAGTGTACCGATCGGGCCGATCCGCAGACGGGTGCGCCTGTACTCAGCGCACTCGTGCCCGGCGGCGGTCGAGCGCCGTCTCGTAGGCGTCGACATACGCCGCCAGCACGGCCGAACGATCGAATCGCCGCACCCGCTCGATGCCGGACGTTTGGAGCCGTGCGATCCGGTCATCGTCGCCGAGCAGCCTGATGAGGGTCTGTGCCAATCCGTGATGGTCTCCCGGTTTGACGAGAACGCCGGTGTCGGCGAGCACGTGGGCGAAGGCGGGAAGCGCTGAGGCAACGACGGCACATCGGGAGGCCATCGCCTCCGTCAGGATGATCCCGAAGCTCTCGCCCCCGAGATTCGGGGCACAGAACACAGCGGCGTCGCCGAGGAGCCGGCGTTTGGCTTCGTCGTCCACTGCGCCGATGAAGCGAGCACCGTCCAGCGTCTCTCGCCGCTCTCCGGCGGCGACGATGAGTTCGGCATCCGGCACTGCTGCAACGACGTCCGGCCACGCCTCGAGGAGTACATCGAGGCCCTTCCGGGGATCATCACGACCCAGGAACGCCACCCGTCGAGGAACTCCCGGCGATGGATCGAACGCCTGCATGTCGATGGCATTGGGGATCTCGACGGTCGAGGTGAACGCGGCAACCGCTCCGGCGGCTACCGGACTCACCGCCGTGAGGACGTCGTACCTCTTGACGACGCTGCGGATCCCACGCCCGCCCCATCGGTAGATGCGACGAATCGCCGCCGAGGGGTCTGCGTGGAAGGTCGCGACCATTGCCGAACCTCTCAGCCGCCCGGCGGCCAGTCCCACCATCGGCATCAGCGGCTCATGGACGTGAACGACATCGCAGCCATGCATGACACCGGCAATCGCACGCCCGACCCAGGGGTCGAGGCGAATCGGTGCTGCGGCACCGTTCACCGTGATCACCGTTGGCTCGCCGAGGGAAGTGGTTCCCGCAGGGCCGATGCCGGGCCCGGCCACAGCGACCTCGTGGCCGGCGTCCTCGAGCCAAGCTGCGAGTTGCAGCACCTGATCCTGAACGCCGCCGTGACGCCCGAGGTCGTATGGCGAGATCAGCCCGATCCTCACGAAGCTGCCTCCTCGCCATCACGATCACTCGGCCAGTTCGGCTGGAACAGGTGCCATTGCTCCGGGTCGCGGCGGATGATCAGCTCGAGCTCCTGGGCGAGGAGCTGGCTCCCGGCTGCAACGCGCTCCTCGCGGGACGGTAGATCGGGAATGGTGAGCGGCGGTCGCACGAAGAACGCGTGGCCCGCACCTTCATCGAAGAAACATCCCACCGGCAGGAGGACGGCTCCAGTCCGATCTGCCATGGCCACCGGGCCCGCCGGCATCGTCGTCTCCTCGCCGAACAGCTCGACCGAGACCCCTCGTCCGGTCAGGTCCCGGTCCGCGAGGAGCGCGATGGTGCCACCCTCCTTGAGTCGTCGCAGCAGGGCGGAGGTCACCCTCCCCTTCTCGCCCGTCAGGACGACATCGATTCCCATCTGGTTCCGCACCCCGACGAACCAGTCGGTGATCCGCTGGTTTGAAAGCGACTCAGCGACGGCGAGCACCGGGATTCCGATTGCCTGCGCTTTCGCTCCTGCGATCTCCCAGTTCCCCAAGTGGGGCAACGCCAGGATGATCCCCCGTCCGGAATCCCGGGCCTCGAAGACATGCTCGATCCCTTCGATGTGGGCCGTCTCCACGACCATTGAGCGGCGCCGGGGTCGCAGCCAGAAGGTCTCGGCCCAGTACCGACCGTACGAAACGAACATGCGCCGGGCGATCGCATCGGTGCCCCCGCCCGGGCCGAGCACTCGCGTCATGTGACGGCGCAGCAGTGCCCGCTTCTTCGGTGCAATCCACGAGAGCGCCCAGCCGAGCGCCTCGCCGGTGCGCCGCATTGCCGGCTCCGGTAGCAGACCGAACATGCCCGTCAGGAATCGGTAGAGCCAATACACCGGAAGATCCGGATCCCACCACCCGAAGCGTTTCACGACTGGAGCTGGTGCCAGGTTCGCCAGATCCGTTGTCCGACGGTGAAGCCCGACAGCACCACGAACACCCACAACATCGGGATCAAGGTCGGCAAGCCGAACCCTTCGAGACCGATACCGGCGAGGGCGAGGATCATGCGTTCCGCACGACCCATCCAGCCACCTCGCCCTTCGGCACCCCAACTCTCTGCCTTGGCTCGGACGTACGGGGTCAGGAGTGAAAACGCGAGGGCAAAGATCGTGAGCATCAACGCGGTCTCGTCGTCACGACGCGAGAAGGCGAGACCGGCCCAGATCGCAACCTCGCCGAGGCGGTCCGACATCGTGTCGATGAAGGCCCCGCGAACTGAGGCGGTGCCCTGGTATCGGGCGAGCGGACCATCGAGCGCATCGAGGACGGCACCGATGGCCGCAACGCTCGCACCCCATGCGTATTCGCCATTGGCCACGATGACCGCACCACACACCGATACCGCGAGGCCGATGAGGGTCACGGCAGTGGGGGTGAGCTTCGCCTTGGAGAGCCCAACGGCGATCGGGTCCAGTATCGGTGCCAGTCGGCTCCGGCCCCTCAGATCGAGCACTCGACCTCCTTCCGGTGCGCCAAGATAGCCGCGCAGAATCGGCCATCCACACCGGGCTACACTCCGGACCACCGGTCGCCGGCCGGGGCACCCACCACCGAAAGGGCTCACTTCGCAGATGTCGGACGAAAAGGCCAACCTCCACCTACGCGACGCGACGTACGACTTCGACGTGATTCCCGCCAACGAGGGCAATCACGGAATCAACATCAGCCCGTTGCGCGCGACCTCAGGGGCGGTCACGTTCGATCCTGGATTTGCGAACACGGCGGCCACGAAGAGCTCGCTCACCTATGTCAACGGCGCCGAGGGCATGTTGCGCCATCGCGGCTACCGCATCGAGGATCTCGCCGAGCACTGCACGTTCCTCGAAGTCACCTACCTCCTGTTGATGGGCGAACTCCCGAGCCGCAAGCAGCTCGACGCGTGGACCGCTGAGGTGCGAGTCCACACGCTGGTCAACGAGGAGATGAAGGGCTTCTTCGATTCCTTCCCGCGCAGTGCCCACCCGATGGCGATCCTGTCGTCGGCCACCAATGCCATCTCGACGTGGTACGAGGCGTACTACAACCCCTCCGATCCCGAGGCCGTTGCCGAGAGCGCCAAACGCCTGATCGCCAAGATGCCCACGATCGCCGCATGGGCGTACAAGAAGTCGATCGGTCAGCCGTACATCTACCCCAGAAACGATCTCACGTACGTCGAGAACTTCCTGCACATGATGTTCGGACTGCCCGTCGAGGAGATGGACATCGACCCGGTGATCGCCAAGGCGATGAATGTGCTCCTCATCCTGCATGCCGACCACGGGCAGAATGCATCGACGGCAACCGTTCGGTTCGTCGGTTCCACCCAGGCCAATCTCTTTGCGTCGGTCGCCGCTGGGATGAACGCGCTGTGGGGTCCGCTCCATGGTGGCGCCAATCAAGCGGTCATCGAGATGCTGCAGGCAATCCACGACGATCCCGACGCCACCACCGAGACGTACGTTGCTCGTGCCAAGGACAAGAACGATCCGTTCCGCCTCATGGGCTTCGGCCATCGTGTGTACAAGAGCTACGACCCCCGGGCTCGCATCCTCAAGGGCTTCGCCGACGAGGTGCTGAGCCGGTCCGGAGTCGATGATCCGTTGATGGAGATCGCCAACAAGCTCGAGCAGGTCGCACTCGAGGACGACTACTTCGTCAGCCGCAACCTCTACCCGAACGTCGATTTCTACTCCGGCATCATCTTCCGGGCGCTCGGCTTCCCGTCCCGGATGTTCACCGTGCTCTTCGCCCTCGGGCGTCTTCCCGGCTGGATCGCCAATTGGAAGGAAATGCACGAGGATCCGACCACCCGAATCAGCCGCCCTCGCCAGATCTACATCGGCGAGCGAACCCGCGACTTCGTGTTCATCGAGGATCGCTAGGGCGGCCTACGGCCGCAGTACTGAGTACCGAGTAGCGAGTACAGAGACTCCGGATCCTCCGACGGTTCGTGAACATCGCACTCCTTATCACGACGCTGTTTGCGACGTGAGTGTTGTGATACGTCCAGCCTGAGGTACCGCTCGCCCGGAGGAGTTCTCAGTACTCAGTACTCGGTACTCCGTACTCATCGGAAGCCGGCGAGGCCGGCCTCAGATGGCTTCCGAGTACTGATCCACGACCTCGCCCGACCGGGCGTCGACGCGGACGAGGCCGCGCTGACTCGGGGGATCGTCTGCTGAGAAGACGAGGACGTTCCAGATCGGTCGGGCCCGCCACCCCTCGAAGCCGAGCTGGGCCGAGGCGTGGCCGACGGGGAAGTCCGTCGTTTGGTTCGCCGCCGTGAGCGCATCTGCCTCGCGGACCGCGAGATGGACACCTGCCACCTGGTGGTAGGCGGTGATGACGAGCAGCGCCGCCACCATCAGCCACATGCCGCTCGGGAGGCCAAACCCGATCCCGGCCGCAACGATCACCGCTCCAGCCAGGTAGACAAACCCGGCACGTCGCCGCCGGGCCGGGTCTGGAACGGCGTACGGACCGAAGACGTTGGCGTCCAGGTCGTCCGGCATCTCGGCCGCGGCTGCGATGTCGCGGTCGACCTCGATCCTCGGGAGTTCAGGGAGCCGATCTGTCATACCGATGCAGGTGCCTCGTCCTCGTCCTGAAGGGCCGAATGGATCACGTCAGCGTCGACGGTCACATCGCCACGGCGCCGGTGCCAACGGTCCCAGAGCACCAGCAGGCTTGGGAGAACCAGCACTGCAGCGGACAGCGCAAGCAGGATGGTGTACGCGATCACGAACCCGAACTGGCGGAACGGGATCGTCGTCGACGTGACGAGAATGCCGAACCCGGCGATCGTCGTCACGGCCGATCCTGCCAGCGCACCGCCGGTGAACGTCAACGTCTGCTCGATGGCCTCGTTCTCGTTCGCTTGCTCGATTCGTTCCTCGAGATAGCGATGCGTCACGTGAATCATGTAGGGAATGCCGATACCGATTCCTAAGGCGGAGATCGTCGCCGTCACTGGGCCAAATGGGATGTTGAACGCAGCCATGAGCCCGAACACCCAGATGACCACCATTGCGACCGGGAGTGTCGTGATCACGCCGAGCATTGGTCGGCGCGACTCGAACCAGAAGTTGATCACCAGCAACAGGAGCGCCGCGCCCATGGTCAGGAGCAGTGACGACACCTGAGAGTCCCGCAGCGTCGTGACGACGAGGTCGTTGATGATGAAGTTCGACGTCGCCACTGACTCGAGTCCCGCATCGGCGGTCGGAGCGAAAGCTTCGTTCAGGCCGTCGGCCAGATCAGCGGCACCTGCTTCGCCCGCAACGGTGTCGATGTTGTAGAGGGCGGCATCGTAGGTATCGCCGATGGTTCCCAGCACTCCCGCCATCTGCGCCGGGTACTTCTGGACCGCAAGGTCGTAGAGCGGGGTCAGGTCGGCATCCACCGGGAAGGTTCGGTCCTGGCCGACTCCGAGCGAGAGCGCAGTGTCGAACAGCTCCTGGTCTGCGAGATCGCCGCTCGGACTGAGGAACTGGAACATCAGGCCCATGAACGTCGACCCGTTCGGGAAGCGCTCACCACCCTGAGTCTCGATCGACTGGACACTCTCGACGTCGGCTGCGCCCACGTACGACGCGAGCATCGCGTTCCAGGCCGCACCGGTGGTCACCTCTCCGGTCACGAGGACCGACGACGTCTCCGGGAAGTCGAATCGCTCGTCGACGGTGATCGCAGTGTCGCGCAGCGGTGAAGTGGTGGGGACGAAGTCGAGGAACGAGAACTTGGTCGACAAGTTCGTCATGCTCAAGCCGCCAAAGGCGGTGATGACGAGGGCAATGACGATCGTCCCTGCCGCCAGCCGCCGCGGCAGAACGGACGTACGTCCGATGAGCTTCGGCAGGGCCCGGCTCTCACCACCTTCCAGACCATCTCGATCGAGCTCGTCCTTGAGTTCCGAACGCCGATCGAGGACCTGCCGGACGGCCGGCACGAACGTGAGCATCAAGAGGAACGAGAAGACGATGCCGACGGCCGCGAGTTCACCGAACTCGGCGAGCGCTGGGATGTCGTTGGTCACGTTCGTCAAGAAGCCGACGGCCGTCGTGAGGGTGGCCAAAACGAGTGCGATTCCGACGGTCCGGATCGCCGTCGTGACGGATGAATCGACAGAACGGCCGCCGTGGATCTCCTGGCGATACCGCGTGTTCATGTGGATCGAGTAATCGACCCCGAGACCGATGAGCAAGATCGGGAGGATCTGAACGAGTTGGGATTGATCCTCGAAGCGCAGGAACCCGTATGCGTTCATCCATTGGATCGCGAACCCGATCGTGACGAAGGTGAGCAGCGTGTCGGCCGTTGTGCGGCGGAGCTTGCGGGCGCCCCACGACCACAGAACGAACGCAAGCGCATAGAAGGACACAGCCAAGCCCAGGACCGGACCGAGCTCTGCCTCACCCCAGGATTCAGGGAACACGTCGGGGAACAGGAGAGAAAGCCCGGGCGCAACGGCGACGCCGGCGCCGAGAAGCATCAGGACGACCCCGCCGACGAAGAGACCTCGATCACGAACGGTGTTCGGGCGAACGAGGAAGATGATGGCGAGCACCAAGAGGATGATCAGGCCGGCCGCAGCGAGCAGTCGAAGGACCTCCGTCTGGAAGTCCTCGCCGGACGCAAAGATCAGCTCGACACTGAACGCTTCCAACGTCACGCCGTTCTGTCCGGGTGTGGCAGCCACCGCATCGGAGATCTGCAGCGCCCGTTCGGCCAGTTCGTCGAAGTCGTCGCTCGACTCGTAGGTGATGGAAGAGAGCCCCAACTCGGCCGTTGCGTTGGACAAGTCCGCGTCGTCCGAGAGCAACGCCTGGAGGAAGGAGGCGAACGCTGGTGGGAGCTGCTCGAGGCCGGTGAGATAGAGCTGTTTGACCTCAGCGTCGGATTGAGGGAACGGCGCGCCCCCGTCGAGCGCGAAGAACACCGGTGCGAGGTGGGAGACGATTGCGGGCGACTGCGGAGTATCGACGAGGATCCCGGCAGCGTCACTGGCACGCAGCGTTTCATCCATCGCAATGGCGGCTTGGAGCGCACTGAGCGTGATGACGTCCCCGTCTGCACTGCTCGACACCACCTGCATGCGGGCGGTCGCTCCGAACGTCTCGCCGATGAGCGAAGCCGCAGTCAGTTCGGCAGCCTCGGGGGCAAAGGACTCGTTCTGGTCCTCGGCAGGCTGGAATTGGCCGCCGAGACCACCCGACACGAAGCTGATGACGATCACCGCAACGATGATGTAGATCGGATACCGGCGTACCGACGACGCAAGGGTATTGACGAGGGACTTCACAGGCGGGGCTCCTTGACGGCTGAGCGAGCTGAGGTCGGCGCGGGTGCCGACAGCGATGCGTCGAGAACGCTAGCAACTCTCGGCTGCGTATTTGCCGCTATCCGCTGCGCCATCAGCGCGGCGGCGCACACAGCGCCGCGAGCTCATCGACTGCCTCGCCGATCGGCACGCCGCGTCGTTCGTGATCGTCCCCGCGCAGCCGCAGACCTACGCTGTGACCTTCGACGTCCTTGTCACCGACCACCAGCACTGCCGGATGTTTGTGGGTGATGGCCCTCCGGATCTTCTCCCCCACCGTGTCGTCGTGGTCGTCGACTTCTACCCGCAAGCCCGCCTCCGCACAGCGATCACGGACCGAATAGGCGTAGTCGTTGTGGCGATCGGCCACCGGAACGATGGTCGCCTGCACCGGTGCCAGCCAGCCCGGGAACGCACCGGCGTAATGCTCGACGAGGATCCCGACGAACCGCTCGATCGAGCCCATCAGGGCCCGATGGATCATCACCGGGCGTTCCCTCGTGTTCGCGTCGGTGGCGTACACGAGATCGAAGTTCTCGGGTTGAGCGAAGTCGACCTGGAGCGTCGAAAGCTGCCAGCGGCGCCCGATTGCGTCTCGCACATGGACATCGATCTTTGGTCCGTAGAACGCTCCCTCACCCTCGGCCACCTCGAACGGCAGTTCGGCCTTGACGAGGGCTTCCTCGAGGGCAGCCTCCGCCTTGTCCCACAGCTCCGGCTGACCGACATATTTGTCTGGCCGGGTCGAGAGATCGGCCTCGAACTCCTCGAAGCCGAAGTCGCGCAACACCATCAGGGTGAAGTCGAGCAGGTTCTGGAGTTCGTCGCCGATCTGAGATTCCCGAGCGAAGATGTGCGAGTCATCCTGGGTGAAACCCCGGGCTCGAAGGAGCCCGTGGACGACGCCGGAGCGCTCATACCGATAGACCGTCCCCAACTCGTAGAGGCGAAGCGGCAACTCGCGATAGCTCCGACCCCGGCTCCCGAAGATGAGAATGTGGAACGGGCAGTTCATCGGCTTCATTCGGTACTCGGTGGTCTCATCGAGCACCATGCCGGGGTACATCCCCTCGGCATAGAAGTCCAGGTGACCCGACGTGTTCCACAGGTCCGCCTTGGCAACGTGAGGTGACGCAACGATCTCGTACTCGAACGCAAGGTGGGTACGGCGTGAGTAGTCCTCGATGAGCTTGCGAAGCAAGCCACCTTTCGGGTGCCACACGGCGAGCCCGGAGCCGAGCTCCGGCGGGAATGAATAGAGCTCGAGCTCCTGGCCGAGTTTGCGGTGATCCCGCTTCTCCGCCTCTTCGAGCCGATGGAGATACGCCTCCAGATCCTTCTGCGATTCCCAGGCCGTGCCGTAGATCCGCTGCAGTTGGGGGTTGTGCTCGTCGCCGCGCCAGTACGCACCGGCGCTGCGCATCAGCTTCACCGCCTTGAGTCGCTTCGTGGAGGGCACGTGGGGTCCGCGGCACAAATCCACGAAGTCGAGGTTCCGATAGATCGACACTTCTGAGCCGCCGGCACCCTCGGATTCGTCCACCCCCTCGATGATCTCGGTCTTGAAAGGCTGGTCGGCGAAGACCTCGAGCGCTTCCTCCTTGTCGAGCACCTCACGGACGAATGGCTGGTCTTCCGCAATGATCTCGGCCATCCGCACCTCGATCCGTTCGAGATCCTCGGGATGGAACGGGCGGCCGATGTCGAAGTCGTAGTAGAAGCCGTCCGTGATGGGGGGTCCGATGGCAAACGTCGATCCGGGGTACAGATCCAGTACGGCTTGGGCCATGACGTGCGCTGCGGAGTGACGCAGGACGTGTCGACCTTCCTCCGTGCTGTCGGTGATCACTTCGAGTGGGCCATCGCCCGGAATTGGGCGTCCCAGGTCGAACAGTTCGCCGTTCCAGCGCACGGCAACCGCAGCTTTGGCGAGGCGCGGACCAATGCCCGCGGCGACCTCAGCACCCGTGATTCCGTCGGCAAAATCGCGGACGGAGCCATCTGGGAAGGTCAATTGAACAGCCACGGCGGTTTCCTCTCGAGATTCAGAGATTGAAAGGCTACTTCGGAATCCGGGACTTCCTGCCGATGACGTGGAAGAATCAGAACCACCAAGACCAAACACGTAGGGGGCCTTCCATCGTGCAACCTCTCGCTGTCGCCGAACGCCTGGCCCGCGGCGGCCGAATCCAACAGCTCTCACGCGGGGATCGCGCCCTCGGCGCAAATCAGGTCTACCGCCTGTGGACGGACGTCGGCCCTCAGATCCTGAAGACCTATGGAACGCCGGCACGGGCGCGGCGCGAGCGCCATGCGCTCGAGGCGCTGACCGGCCTCGACGGCCTCCCCAAGCAGCTGGACCGCGGAACCGACGGCGAGGTTCACTGGGCGCTGTTCGGGGATGCCGGCCGCTGGAACCTCGGTGCGCTGCCGGAGAACCCCGGGTATGCGCGCAAGGCCGGCGAGATCCTGCGTGCCCTTCACGAGACCGAGTCCGTCGCAATGTCGAACTTGGCTCGAGGCATCGACCAGGATTGGGTTGCTGTGGACTTCGTGTCCACGTTCCGCCGCATCGAGCGTTATCGAGGTCGGATCGGCCTGTCCGCGGATGCCGTACAACGTGCCCGGACGATTCGACCCCCGTTTGCCTCCGAGCCCCGGGCATCGCACACGAATGCAAGCCCGGAGAACTTCCTCGTCGACGACGAGGGCACCGTGACGCTCATCAACTGGGAGTGGGCGACGCTCGCGCCGCCCGAGTGGGACCTCTCGAAGGCCGTCTGGCTGATCGGCTTGAAGGCCGGCCCCGCCGCAGCTGAGGCTTTACAGGACGGCTACGGGCATCGCCTCGACCCCGGCCAGCTGGACCGATGGACGGTGTATCACGCCGGAATGATGCTCGTGTTCGAAGCGGAGAACACGATCCGCACGGGTGGCGGGAACTTCGAGTTCCTCGCCGGGGAGCTCCGTCGGGCAACGAGCGGCGCCCACGACGCCGACGAGGGTGAAGATCACGTCGACGAGCCGATCCCCGGAGCGGAGCCGGCCGAGACGACCGACGAAGAGGGCTGACGCTTCGCCACACCGACGGCCTGGCAGGCCAACGGCTTGTGCCGCATCGGGGTTCGTGCCCGCGGCATTTGGGCAGCTCCGCCCCACCGAAATGCGCGAAAATCGTGCTTATTCGTCCTAGCCTTCGGACCACTGGGCCAGGACGGAAGGAGCCATCGAATGCTCGAAGCGATCGTCGTTGGAGCAATCGTCGCTGGATCGATCGCCTTGATGGCGAGGCGCAACTCGACGGGGACGGCTCCCCTCGCGGCCGGCCGCTGGGCATTGACGAGCCTCACCGACCCCAGCGTGGACCTGCCGTGCCCCTGGTGCCGGGCGGCGACAACGGAATCCGATACGCATTGCCCCAACTGCCACCAACGGTTCGGCTAGGCCGCTGACCGCGGCACGCGACCGCGGCACGCAACCACGAAGTTCACGACCTCGGATCTCTCGCCTGGCTTCGATCTGACGACTGACGACCGACGACTCCAACAGCGCGCAGCCACTGAGCCGCGTGCGGGGCCCTTACCCCCGTTCCGCAATCCCGTCGCCGGGCGCATACATCGTCGTCACCCACACCTGGTGGAAGCCGAGATCGCGGTACAGGCGAACCGCTCCTTCTGCCGCGTTGTCCACGTACAGCAAGCCCGTTCGTGCTCCGGCAGCATCGGCGAGGTGGTGAAGCCCGGCGAGCACGAGTGCCCGACCGAGACCGGTCCCCTGAAAGTCCGGGTGCACACCGATGACGTAGATCTCCCCCACGAGGTCCGGATGGCGTTTCGTCCAGCACGATCCCGCGAGGTCGTCGCCGAGCCATGCCATCAACAGATCCTCGGACCGAAACCAGGGCAGGCTCATCCGCTCATTGAGGTCCTCGAACGTCAAGCCGCCGTTCTCAGGGTGCCCAACGAACGCCGCGTTGTTGCACTCGAGCCAAGTGTGCTCGTCCACTCCCCGCCGGAACGGCCGCACCTCGATCCCGCTCGGCAGCGACAATTCACGGGTCGGCGGCAGCGAGCACTCCATCACCGACAGCTGGCGCGTCGACACGTATCCCAGATCTCGAGCGATCAGCTCGAACGCCGCGTTCCAGCCCCAGACCACGTGAGCATCGGCATCGGGCACGGTCGCTACGGTCCGCTGCACGATGTCGCCCCATACGCCGCTGCGCCGGGCACTCGGATGTACGGCTGCCTCGATTGCCCAATGCGGTTCGGCAACACGGTCGCCGTGATGCCAGGCGGCATGACCGGCCGCAATGACCCGGCCCTGGTCGACGGCGACGACCGTGTGCCCGGATCGTCGTCCGATGTCGACCGCCTTGTACTCGCTGAACGCTGGAATCCCGTCCGCCGCATTGACGGCGGCCACAAGTGAGGCAAACGCTGCTGCGTCGCGTTCTTCGAGTTTGCGGAACTCCGGCAATTCGGCCTCGCTCACCTGCGGGACATGCGCCACATCGTATGCTGTGGCCGTGAGCAGAGTAGGCCTCGTCCTCGGCGGTGGTGGGATCACCGGCGCGTCGTTTCATTTCGGCGCGTTGCTCGCCCTTCGAATGGCTACCGGCTGGGACCCCAATCAGGCCGAGGTCGTGATCGGCACTTCGAGCGGTGCGTTCGCCGCCGCCATGGTTCGGGGCGGTCGTTTGGACCTCGAGGCATTCGTGGGAGATGCTCGCGACCGCGAAGAGGTCTCGGAGCGCCTCCGGAACTACGTCTTCCGGCGTGGTCGTCCGCGCGGGGCGGTGCGTTGGCTTCGCCGCGGCGTGCTCCCTGCACTGCGTCGTCCCGACCTGACACTCACCCTGGGAAGCCCCGGCCTCTACCGAACCGACGGTATCGCCGAGTGGGTGGAGGATGCACTGGGACCCGCTGCGGATACATGGCCGACAAACCCCACGGTGATCGTTGCCTACGACCTCGAACGCCGAATCCGTGCGCCATTCGGGACCGAAGGCGCCCCGGTAGTCGCCCTCAAACACGCGGTCGCTGCGTCGGTTGCGGTTCCGTTCGTCTTCGAGCCGTACCGGATCGATGGGAGCTGGTACGCCGACGGCGGCGTTGCCACCGGCACCTCTGCCGATCTGCTCCTGGCGAACGTCGAACCACTCGACCTCGTGATCGTCGTGGCTCCACTCGCGGCGAGCGAACCCCGGCCCGGGGCTCGCTTCTATGAGGACATCTTCGATCGCGCCGGACGTCTTGCGCTGTCGGCCGAACTCGAGGAGCTCCACCGAACATGGCCGGACACCGATGTTCTCGTGCTTCGGCCGGACGATCGAGTCCTCGCTGCGGCGCGTCCCAATCCGATGTCGGCCCACGCCGCGATCCCGGCCTTCATGCGGACGCTGCGGTCACTCAAGGATGAGCTGAGTCACCACGAGACGTGGGAGATGCTGTCCAGCCATCTGGTGACGAAGGCCGTCTGAGCGGACTCAGCCGATCTCCCGCAGGTGCGTCAGCAGCCGATCCACGGCCGCAGGGAGCGGGCTGACGACGTCCGGACCGTCATCATCGTCCGCGTCGTAGGCATCAGAGAACACGATCTGCATCTCCGTGACGTCCCCACCGGGGCTCGCAGGTGCCTCGTCGAGCATCAGGTGGGCCTGCGCCAGCTCTCCGAGAGCGCCCGACGCCAGACCGCGCATGAGATTCTCCGTTCGGCGTACGACGGCTCTCATCTCGTTCACTCTGGCGGTCAGCGGCTGGACGGCCGCATGGGCAGTCGTCAGGAGGTAGTCGGCGTCGCAGCGGGCTTCGGCGATCACGTCGAGAGCGGCACGACGGGCGTCCATGACGATCTCGGCTGCCTCGTCCTCCGCACGTGCCCGGGCCCGGGTCGTCTCACTGTCGGTTTGTTCGAGCAGAGCAGCACGTTCCGTTTGCGCAGCGTCGAGGATCTCCTCTCGAGCCTGTGACATGGCAACGAGCGTCGATCGGAGGTTCGCCTCGACGGTCCGTGCTTCGTCGAGCCGAGCGAGCGCTTGCTCGTAGCGGTTGTGGTGCTCTTCGAGCACGGCAGCGACCCTCTCGAGGAATCGCTCCACATCTGCCCGGTCATACCCGCGGCGAGACTGCTCGAATTGCGTAGCGCGAATCTGCTCCGGGGTCAGCGTCACGACTTTGCCCTTCATGCCCTGCGTGCAGTGTCGTGCCCGTATCCCCTGTGCTCCGCCGAGCGGTGCGGGATGATCCCGTTGCCGTCCGACCTCGCTCCACCACGAGCGAGTCGAGTCTATTGAGCAGTTGTCCACAGGGTCAATGGGTCGCCCGGCCCGTTCGCCCCGAGGTGCCAGGCCCGTCGCCCGTCGCGACGGTTTCGGGCAAATGGGTCGCCCGACCCGTAGACGCTCTCCGTGGTCAACGGTACCTTCTGAGAAGCGATTGCGGGGGGCTTCCGCACCGTGGTAGGGCGGCGGCAGAAAGCGAAATGAGGGAACGCATGACGCTCCTGAATCAGGTGGCCGAACAACTGAAGGCTCTTGCTCAAAGCGAGCGTGGTGCAAACCTCGTGGAGTACGGAATGCTCGTTGCATTCATTGCCATCGTTGTGATCCTTGCGGTCACCACAGTCGGCCAGGAGGCGCTGTCCAACATCGACGTTGGTTCGCAAATCCGCCCGCCGTGATCCGATTCCGCTCCGTGAGATCCGCGTCCCCGGCCGGGGGCGCGTTTCTCGTTGGGAAGGGCGTCAGGCCAGTGGCTCTGGGTGCAAGGGCACGACGGTCGCCGTGTCCATGGTTTGGTTCCGCATCTCTGAAGCACTGACGAGGATCGAGGCACGGAATTCGAGAATCCGTGCGGCAATCTCATCTGCCCCGTCGGCGACGACGAGCCGGCGTCCGTCGACCAGGGTGAGAACGGTGTCGGGGGTTTCTTCGACGGACTCAACGAGGTCGGCATTCAGGAACATCCGTTCCCCTTTGAGCCTGTGTACGACAATCATGATGTGCGCCTCCTGCGCTACTCCGGTCCAATCCGTTGGTGGCCAACCAGTCGGCCGGTTCCCGACGCGATTAACCGCGCAGTCGCGGGGACCCCGTAGGGCCCCCGCGTTCTCACGGCTCAATGGGGAGAATCAGCGAGCTATCGCTTGAGGTTCACCAGGTCAGCGAGGATCTCATCGGTTGCGGTGATGACCCGGCCGTTGGCCTGGAACCCACGCTGGGCGATGATCAGGTTGGTGAACTCGAGGGCGAGATCGACGTTGCTCATTTCCAGCGCACCGGCGGCAACGAGCCCCCGGTTGCCCGTTCCCGGCTCGCCCACGATCGGCTCGCCGGAGTTCACCGATGAGCTGAAGTGGGTGTCGCCCTCGCGAATCAGGCCCGACGGATTGTTGAACGTGGCGGTGGAGATCATGGCCAGCACCTTGGTCTCACCGTTGGAGAACTGACCGGTGATCGTGCCGTTCTCTGCGATGGCGAAGTTGTTCAGGAATCCAATGGCATTGCCGTCTTGATCGAAACTCTCGGCCGTGGCGCTGCCGCCGAACTGGACGAGCGGAGCGGAGCCGGTGAGCTCGATGTCGATGGCGATCGCCGCTGCCCCAGGAGGGGTGAAACCGCTCAACGAGATCGTGCCCGCTGAGGTGAGGGTGCCGGACGTATCGAAGGTCATTGCCGTCGACGACAGGGTCAATGCGTTGCCGTCCATGGAGGCCGCTGCCGTCCATGCGTTTGCGCCGGTCTTGGTGAACTCGACCAGGAGCTCGTGCGCTTCGCCAATCGAGTCGTACGTCACGATCGATGTCGTGTGGGTGTCGCCGATCTGGTAGTCGGACGACAGGTTGCCGCCGATCTCGACTTCGGAGGTCTCGACCGGGTCGATCACCTGCGAAAGCGGCAGGTTGATGGAGGAAACTGCGGTCTGGGTGGCGATGTTCCCCGAAGGATCAGCAGTCCAACCCTGAACGAGGAATCCACCCGGAGCGACGAGGTTGCCGGATTCGTCCCAGCGGAACGACCCGGAGCGGGTGTACACCCGTGCCCCGTCCTGTTCGAGCATGAAGAAGCCGTCACCGGAGACGGCGAGGTCGGTCGGTCGACCAGTCACCTGGATGGCGCCCTGGGTGAAGACACCGTCGATCGAGGCGACATTGACGCCAAGACCGATCTGGAGGGGGTTGGTACCGCCGCGAGCCGTCCCGGCGCCTGCGGGTCCCTGCAACGTCTGTGCGAGGGCTTCCTCGAAGGTCACCTGGGCGCTCTTGTACCCGGCGGTGTTGACATTTGCGATGTTGTTACCGACGACATCCATCATCGTCTGGTGGGATCGCAGGCCGGAGACTCCGGCAAACATCGAACGCATCATCGTTCAATCAACTCCTCTACGGAGAGTGGGCCCGTCCTTAGATGGCTGAGCTTCCCCGTCCGTGAGGAGGCCGTGAGTCTGCTGTTGAACTCAGCGGCCGGTCTCCGCGAGGTCGAGGGTCACGTCGGCGTGATCGATCGCGACATAAGTGATCGCACGGTTGGAGTACCCAGTAGCCAGTAGCCAGTAGCCAGATCGAGGGAACACGTCACGTCGCCGCGTACTGGCGACTGGAAGAGAGGCCGCAGGCCGAACGTACCGGCGACTGGAAGCGAGGCGGAGCCGAGCGTACTAACTAGGCGCGCAGCGCCTAGTCCACCGAAGTCTTCGTGTGGAGGATGACCGGCGACCCAGGGCGCGACCGGGGCATGGCGGCGGTCAGCTCCTTGAGCATACGGTGCGGTTCGTTGGGCCCATCCGGGTTCGACAGCACGATCGTGAATGCCGGGGTGAGCCGGAGTGCTTCCTCGCCGACGGCAACGGGAGTTTGGAGCAGCAGCCGTTCGCTGCGTTGGGTCACCGCTTTGACGCCTTCGGGTCCGAGCATCGGCAGGACGACGAGGAACGCGCCCTCCTCGAGACGCCCGACGGTGTCGAGGCGCCGCAGACAGGCGGTGATCATTGCGCCTGCATGCCGGACGGCATCCTCGTGCTCATCCGGGTCCTCCTCGCGCAGCTTCTCGAGCACGGGAATCTCGATCGACATCAACCCAAACGGCTCGCCCGATCGGTCGGCACGGGCCGCGGCTTTCTCGAGGGCTTGAGCGATGCCGTTGAGATTCGGCATCCCGGTCAACGTGTCGGTCGACGACAGCATGTCGAGTTGCAGCCGGAGCACGCCGGACTCGAACAACGCCTTCTCGAGCTCGCTCTGGAGGTCGGCGATCTGCGACTTCGCTTCATCGAGCGTCTCCGGCACCGGCCGCGGGGTCAGGCCGAACTCGTGCTGAACGTCATCCGTCATTGCTACTCCCACGCGGGCGTGTTCCGGTCCTTGGAGGCGCACCTCCGTCTTCCAGATACTTCGGTATTTGAGCGAGAAACTTGAGGTGCGAGGCGCATCGATTGCCGTGCTGCGGCGGGCATTCGCGGCTCGTCGGATGGTTCCGGCGACGCCTTAAGACCTCAGCCCACCGGCCGACGTGAAGGGTGATGGACACTTCGCCGGCGTCCCCTCATTTGGTCCAGCTCGCGGACACGCTCTGGTACGAGCGTCGCTTGCTGGAATTCCTGCTGTTCAAGCTGGTTTCGGCCAACCTCGTCCTCACCTCAGGCGACCATCGGTTTGTCACTCCTGCGATCGCCGAGGTCGAGCGGGTCATGGAGGCCGTTCGAACGGCCGAGGCCGACCGCAGTCGGGTGCTCGAGGCGTGCGCACGAGCGCTGAACCTCGCCCCGGAAACGCTGACCCTGGGCTTCTTGGCCCAGAATGCCCCGGCGGCGCTGCGTGACGACTTCGCCGAGCACCGCAACGGCTTCATGGAACTCGTCAACGAGATCGAGAACCTCACGCGTGAGAACCGGCGACTCGCCAGCGTGAGCCTCGAGGACCTTCGCGACACCCTCGGCCTGCCCGAGAACCTCACGTACGACGCAGCAGGACGACGCGGACCGGTGTCGCAACAGCGACCAACGACGATCGATCGGATTCTCTGATGGGCGATTTCGTCTCCCTCTACACCGCATTCAGCGGACTCCAGGCCGCTCAGGCCGGCATGGACACGGCGTCGCACAACGTCGCCAACGCAGGGACCGACGGCTACACCCGCCAGCGGGTCGGGCTCGCCAGTCGCCTCCCCCACCAGGCGCCGTTCGGCCAGATCGGCACCGGTGTCGACATCGATGACATCAGCCGGGTCCGCAACTCGCTTCTCGATGCCCGGGTGCGGTCGTCGATCGGCGGCCAGGGGCGCCTCGACACGCTCGCCGGGCTCCTCGGCGGCCTCGAGGCCGCAACCGGTGAACCGGATCACGGCATCACCGCAAGCCTCGGTGGTCTCTGGTCGAGCTTCGAGGAACTCGCGCTCGACCCGCCGGATGCAGCAGCCCGCACCGGCGTGCTCGCACAACTCGACGCACTCGCCCGCCACGTTCGGTCGATCGCCGGCTCATGGTCGGGAATGGAATCCAATGCGGTGGCCGACATCGAGGCGACCGTGGCCGAGACCAATCGCCTCGTCGCTGAGGTCGCGAGGCTCAATCAGGCCATCGCCGGCTCGTCTGCGAGCACCGGGAGCCCGAACGACCTCATGGATCAGCGCGATGTCGTGCTGGACCAGCTCAGCCGGATTGCGGGCGTCACCGTCTCGACCACCGACGCAGGCCACGCCCGCGTCAGCCTCAACGGTCTGTCGTTGGTCCACGACTACAGCGTGAGCACGCTGAGCTTCGATACTGCGACCAACCAGATCATCCACTCCTCCGGCTCGATCGTCCGGCCCGGAGGGGAACTCGCCGGCCATCACTCGTTCTTGAACACCGAGCTTCCCAAGTACCAGGCCGGCCTCAACCAGTTCGCCGAGGACCTCGCCGCTGCGCTCAACACGCAGCACGCTTCCGGCTTCACCCAAGCGGGTGCCGCGGGTGGGGCGTTGCTGGGGTACACGCCGGGCGATGCGGCTCGAAGCTTGACCCTGGCGATCACCGATCCGGCCGACCTTGCCGTTGCCTCCACTGCCGGCCCACCGGTTCCGGAGTTTGACGGCACCAACGCCGAGGCGCTTGCCGGTGTCCGCAATGTCCTTGCCGCAGCTGCAGGAACGATCACCCTCGACGAGTCGTTCCGGGCGCTCGTCACCGAGCTCGGGGCGGCGACCGCCTCGGCCATCTCGGGAGCGGCCGCCCAGGGAACCCAAGCCGCGGCCTCTGAAGCGGCGCGTACGCAAGTTCACGGCGTATCGGTCGACGAGGAGATGGTGAACCTGTTGACCTACCAACGAGCGTACGAGGCGGCTGCCCGAGTCATGACGGCAGTCGACGAAGCGCTCGATACGTTGATCAACCGCACCGGACTCGTGGGGAGGTGAGTGAACCATGCGGGTGACGCACATCGGGACCTACCGAGCATCGCTCGAGCGGATCACCTCGACCGCATCCGAGGCCGGCCAGGCGCGCGACCGGCTTTCGTCCGGGAAGCGGTTCACTCGGGCCTCCGAGGACCCCACCGGCATGAGCCGTGCGCTCGAGCTGCGCGCCAGCCTCCGGGCACGCGAGCAGGAAGGCCGCAATGCCACCGACGGACTGATGTGGGTCAATCTCGCCGACGGCAAGCTGCAAACGACCGTGGACCAGCTTCAACGGCTCAAGGAACTCGCGGTCCGAGGCGCCACGTTCACCAACACCGACGAGCGGACTGCCATCGCAGCCGAAGTCGCTCAGATTCGCGAGACCATCGTTGAGCTCGCCAACAGCAGCCACCAGGGCCGTGGCATCTTCGCCGGCTTCTCGACCAACGATGCCGTCCAGAAGGTCGCCGGCGTCTGGACCTACCAGGGCGATTCCGGGTCGGTGAACCGGCGAATCGGCGACACCGAAACCGTCACGGTCAACCTCACCGGGGACGATGTGTTCGGATTCACCGGCCCCAAGGACGTCTTCACAGCAGTCGACGACTTCGAGGCCTCGTTGCTGGCCAACGACAGTGCGGGAATCGATACGGCGATCTCGGACATCGACAACAGCTTGTCGACGGTGCTCACGGCGCTCACCACACTCGGCGCTGCCGGGAATCGGATCGAGAACGCTCAGATTCGGATCCTCGATGACACCGCAACGATCACCGGGCAGCTCAGCGAGATCGAGGACATGGATCTCGCCGAAGCTGCGCTCGACATGCAAATGAACGAATCGGCCTATCAAGCAGCGCTCGCAGCGTTTGCGCAGTCGACCCGAGCATCCTTGGTCGACTTCCTTCGCTAACGCCTGACCTGAACTGAGGCGAGCATGGCGACAAACCACCGGCCTGGATGTGGAGAGCGGTAACGTGGGGTCTCGCCAGAACGGCATTCCGGAGCACAGTGTGACTACGAACATGACGGAACAGGAGGTACAGGACAAGATCCTGCACTTCCCCGACGGGATCCCGGGATTCCCGGATCTTCAAGACTTCCTGCTCGTCGACTTCCACGAGGACGGAATCTTCCAGCAGCTGCAGAGCATCGAGGATCCGGCCGTGGCGATGATCGTCTGCGTTCCCTGGCTGTTTCGGCCCGACTATGCCCCCGTGTTGAGCGACGCCGAGCAGGCTGAGCTCGCGTTGGAGCGACCCGACGATGCCATCGTGTTCGTCCCGGTGTCCTTCGATCCCGCCGACAAGCAGGTGTTTCTCAATCTGCTGGGACCCTTCGTGGTGAACGGCACCACTCGGCGTGGACTCCAACTCGTGCTGACCGGTTCGGAGTACTCGGCGCGAACGCCTCTCGAACTCGACGTCGCCTGATGCTGGTACTCACTCGTCGCCCCGGAGAGTCGATCATCGTCGGCAAGGACATCGTCATCACGGTGATCGAGATCAAGGGCGGTCAGGTCCGTATCGGCATCGATGCGCCTCGCGAGATCCAGGTCCATCGTGAAGAGGTCTACGAGCAGGTTCGCCAGGAGAACCTCGAAGCCGTGCGACACGCAGATGCCGCACGCGAGGCGTTGAAGCGCCACCGTCAACAGCCTGAGTGACCGAGCTGGGGTCTCAGGCCGGTTGATCGAACGTCGTTGGTACCGGCGACTCCACCGATTGACCACCGAACTCGTCGTACGCCGAAGGGCCGACGAGACCCGGTTGCAGACGCTCGAGCGCCCCAGACACCCGTTCCAGCTGGCGACGACTCGTCTCGGAGCCGCCGGCGGCGACCCGCTCGAGATCGCCCGCTGCAGTGATCATCCGCTCCCGCAGCTCATTGAGGAGCGGTGCGGTGTCGGCCGGTGCGTACGCAATGAGCTCCTGCAACGACACTTCTTCTTCCACGCCGAGTGCGTCGGCGAGATCCGCCACCAGCATCGCTCGTGCGACTTCGATCCCACCGAGATCGGTCGAGACATCATCGACCTCATCGAGAATCAGGCCCATGAAACGGGCTTCGCCCGCTGACGTCAGCAACTCGGTCTCCGTGAGCTTGAACACCAGCCGCTCCAGCAGCCGGACCTCACGATTGAGGAGGCCAACTAGGGCGACAAATCGTTCCGAGGGGATCGATGCGGAACCGGTCGTGCTCATCCACGACCTCCCTTTCTGGGCGCGACGCTGCGCAGGGCAATCGTCCCCGCGAAGCAGTTCGATGCGCAGTCCATCGTTGCTCCTCACGTTCGTGGAGCAAGGTCGCGTGTCGACCTCTGAGGTATCTGTCGGCAAATGGCGCTCGAAGATAAAGGGCGCGAAGGCACTCCGCCTCTGCGATTGACCCGGAATAGCGGTTATGGGACCGGCGCACCCGCCGACAGTGGGTGAGACCGGCAGGATGCCGGGCCCGGCCATGAGCCGGGAGATGACCGCTTGACGGAGCGCTACAAGGAGGTAGCCGTGGCCGACGCAGACACCGCTGTGCTCGAGCAGTCGGACGTGTCGGAAGACGACTCCTCGGCAGCCGCCGCCTCGCGACTCGTCGTCTCACTCTGGCTCTCCGACTCGGTTCGCAACCGCCTCGTCGCCGCCGGCGGACTCCAAATCGTGGAGGACCTCGACCGCGTCGGATCCGCCGACCTCATCGCAGTTTCGACGCGCATCCCCCCCGGCGAATCCCCGGCGAGGATCGCCGAGTTGCGACAACAGGCGTCGTGCCCCATCGTCGTCATCGTCCACCCGGGCGGAGAAGACGTCGCCGTTGCGCTCATGTCCGGCGGTGCGTCGGGCCTCGTTGCGGAAGGCAACGAGCCGACGGTCGCGGCCTTCCTCGGCTCCGACCTCAGCGGGACCGGCCTCATCGAGGCCTATGAGCAGACACTGGATCGCCGCAGCGCGGGCCGTCGATCGAGTGGAGACCGTGACCCGGTGACCCGACTCCGCGGCATGTCTGCCCTCGACGCTCGCCTGGCCAACGGCGCCGCCGGTGCCGTTCCTCGGCTGGGCTGGGCCAGAGTCATCGGCTTCGAGGAAGCGACCCGACGACTCAGCGTCGAAGCCCGCGACATCCTGCGACGGCGTCTTGCGGCGCAGTTCGAGGAGATCTGCCATCACCGCAACGCCGAGATCTACGCGTCCGAGGCGGGCGAGTTCGCCATCGTCACCGAGACGCTGTCGATCGCGGAGTTCGAGCGACTCGGAATGGACTTGATTCAGGCCAC
>JASJAX010000104.1 GCA_030066755.1 Acidimicrobiia bacterium | reverse complement strand
AACTCGACCCGGGCCTGCCCGGGTCGAAACTCAGCTTCCTTGTGCGTGGAAGAAAAGGCGGCGGGGGCGGGCTTGGTCGAGTTCGACGAACATCACGCGCTGCCACTGGCCGAGGAGGACTTCGCCGTCGACGACGGGGATCGTGACGGACGGTTGGCCGACAATGAGCTGGCGCACGTGGGAGTGCCCGTTGATGTACTCGTCCTCTTCGAGGTTCTCGGTCCGGATGCTGTGATCGTCGTGCTCGTAGTAGGAGTCCTCCGGGACGACCGCATCGATGGCGCGGCGATAGTCGTTGAGGAAGCCGGTCTCGGACTCGTTGATGACGATCGACGTGGTCGTGTGCGGGGTCGACACCGTGACCTGACCGTGTTTCAGCGTCGAGTTCGCAACCACGGAGCGGACGAAGTCGGTGACGTCCCAGAACTCGTTGGTCGCCTCGGTCTGGAGATGCAGCGCCTCGGTGCGAATCCGCCCGTCACTGGATTCGGCGAGCACGACGGGCTCGCTGGTCGGTCGACGGGTAGCTTGACGGATGACTACTGGTTCTTCCACGGGTACGCTCCGGTTAGGCGGTGTCCGCAGCCTACCGGGGCCCCAGAGCTATTTGCACATTTGTGCAGACGCTCTGCACAAATGTCACGAGTCGGGTTGTGCTGCCGGAACCTCGATCCCACGCCGCAACAGCATGAGCCGCGTCGAGATGACCACGTCGACATCGAGACACGGCCGTTCCCTCCCAACGATGTCGTCGATCCCGCCGGCCAGCAAGTCGGTGAGCGCCTCCGACATCGCGGTGACGTCACCATCGACGAAGTCTCCGCTCGCAATGCCGTCACTGATCGTGGCCCGGATCTGCTCGGTGATCGTGTACACGATCGGGACATACTCGTCGTGAAGGTCACGGGGAATCCGCCGACCCGCTCCCAGCAACGCGGACGTCAGCTTGCGGTGTTTCTCTGCCATCCGGAACGTCGCCACGAAGAACGACTCGAGTCGCGCCATGGGCGTGTCGCCGCCGAGGAGCGCCATCCAGTCGCTGATCAGCGGCGGAACCCGCTCGTCGATCAGGACGGCGACAAGGGCTTCACGCGACTCGAAGTAGTCATAGAGCGTCGACCGCGGCAGCCCCGCGTAGTCGGCGATGACACCGAGTGAGACCTCGCCGAAGTCTCGTTCGGCGAGCGCATCGATCGCCGCATCGAGGATCGCCGCGCGCGTAAGCGCCTTGTGCTCAGCGATGTTCCCAGCGCGAATGCGCGGCATCGTCACTCCTCCCAGGGGGACTGTACCCCTCGGCACTCTCCGACAGCGTGTCGATCACCGGGCGCCTGCTTTGCGCGGACGCTCTCTGTCTACACTCGGCAGGTCCCGTCTCGACGCAAGGAGTTGACGTGCCCGCGACCGTGGTCATCGGTGCCCAGTGGGGTGATGAGGGCAAAGGAAAGATCACCGACACCCTGTCCGAAGCAGCGGACATGGTCGTCCGCTATCAGGGGGGAAACAACGCCGGTCATACCATTGTCGTGGGCGAGGAACGATTCGCCCTGACCCTCATTCCGAGCGGTGTGCTCTATCCCCAGGTGACTCCGGTCATCGGCAACGGATGCGTCGTCGACCCCGCCGTCCTTCTCGATGAGATGGCAGCGCTGGCCGAACGTGGGATCGATCCATCCCGGGTCCGCGTGTCCGGCAACTCGCACCTGATCATGCCGTACCACCGCAAGCTCGATGCGGTGATGGAACGGTTCCTCGGGCGCCAGCAGATCGGCACCACCAAACGCGGGATCGGGCCGGCCTACATGGACAAATTCTCCCGCAACGGCATCCGAATGCAGGACCTGTTCGATCCGAAGATCTTCGAGCAGAAGCTCGACATCGCGCTGAAGGACAAGAACCGGCAGCTCGTGAAGGTGTACAACCAGCTGGAGATGGACCCGGCGCCCATCTTGGAGGAGTACCTCGGGTACGCCGAGAAGCTCCACGGCCACATCACGGATACGTCGCTCCTGGTCTGGGAAGCGATCCGTGACGGCAAGAACGTCATCTTCGAAGGCGCTCAGGGCACCCTGCTCGATATCGACCACGGCACGTACCCCTTCGTCACTTCATCGAATCCGACGGCCGGCGGGGCATGCACCGGAACCGGGATCGGTCCGGGCGCCATCGACGACGTGCTCGGGGTCGTCAAGGCCTACATCTCGCGGGTTGGGAGCGGTCCGTTCCCGACCGAGCTCGAAGACGAGATCGGCGAGCGCATGGTGGAGATCGGGGGCGAGTTCGGCACCGTCACCGGACGACGGCGCCGATGCGGGTGGCTCGACGCCGTGGCGCTGCGGTACTCCGTGCGTGTCAACGGCCTCACGAAGATCGCCTTCACCAAGCTCGACGTGCTGTCGCACTTCGAGACGATCAAGGTGGCCGTCGCCTACGACTCACTCGACCAGCGGTACGACGAGTTCCCGCGCCAGCAACGAGTTCTCTACAACTGCGTGCCGGTCTACGAGGAGCTGCCCGGCTGGAACACGGACATCTCCGGTGTGACCAGCTTCGACGAGCTCCCCAAGGAAGCACGGCAGTACGTGGAATACGTCGAGGAACTGGCCGGGGTGCCGATCGCGACCGTCTCGGTGGGTCCGTCCCGGGCCGCGACCCTGCAACGGGGGTGAGGTAGAACCATGCGAATCCTCTTGCTCGGCGGCGGCGCCCGCGAACACGCAATTGGCTGGAAGCTGGCGCACAGCCCGAACCTCGAAGTCCTCATCAGCGCACCGGGAAACCCCGGCCTCGCCAGGCTCGGAGCGATCGTGCCCGGCTTCGACGTCACCGATGCCGAAGCGGTCGCCGACTTCGCCGTCGCCAACGCCATCGACCTCGTCGTCGTCGGCCCCGAGGCACCTCTCGCCGCAGGAGTCGTCGATGCCCTGGCCGCGGCCGGCATCGATGCCTTCGGGCCGACCAAGGCGGGGGCCCAGCTCGAAGCATCGAAGGCGTTTGCCAAGGATGTGATGCGGCGCGCCAACGTCCCCACCGCCAAGGCGTGGACGTTCACCGACGTCAACGATGCGATTGCCCATCTCGAGGCGTCCGAGCCGCCCTACGTCATCAAGGCCGACGGGCTGGCCGCAGGGAAGGGTGTGCTCGTCACCGAGGATCTGATCGCCGCGCAGAGCTGGGCCCGCCTCTGCATCGACGGCCACTTTGGTGACGCCGGTGCAACGGTCGTCGTCGAGGAGCACCTCGACGGAGAAGAGCTGTCGGTGCTCGCGCTCTGTGACGGTACCCGTGCCGTCGCGCTCGAACCGGCCCGCGACTACAAGCGCTTGCTCGACGGCGACACCGGCCCGAACACCGGTGGAATGGGTTGCTACTCCCCCGTGGCGGACATGCCCGAGGACATCGTCGAGCACGTCCTCGATCACGTGATCGATCCCGTCCTCGAGGTCATGGCAGAGGACGGCATCAAGTACAAAGGCTTCCTCTACGCCGGCATGATGCTCACGAGGACGGGCCCCAAGGTGCTCGAGTTCAATTGCCGGCTGGGTGATCCCGAGACCCAGGTGATCCTGCCGAGACTCGATGAGGATTTCCTCGAACTCCTCATCGCCGCCAACGAGGGGAACTTGCCCGACCGGCAGCTGCGCTTCTCGGACACCGCCGCAGTCGGCGTGGTGCTGGCGGCAGCCGGCTACCCGGAAAGCCCGGAGCGAGGCGTGCCGATCACCGGGTCACGCGAGCTCCATGCTGAGCCCGACGTTCACATCTTCCACGCCGGTACGAAACTCACCGTCGACGGCCTCGTGTCGAATGGTGGTCGCGTCCTCAACGTCGTTGGACGCGGACCGGACGTGGCCACCGCGAGGGCCGCGGCGTATCGCGCCGCCGAAACCGTCGATTTCCCCGGCAAGCAATACCGCAGCGACATCGCCAAGAGAGCGCCATGACGCACACGACACCACTACACGACGCGGAGGAGCGTTCATGAAGATCGCGATCCTGATGGGATCAGAGAAGGACATGCCGAAGATGCAGGCCGGCGCCGACGTGCTTGCCGAATTCGGTGTCGACCATGAGGTCCACGTCATGTCGGCCCACCGCACACCCCAGGCGGTCGCCGAGTTCGCAACGAATGCGCGAGCCAACGGGTACGGCGCCATCATCTGCGGTGCCGGCAAAGCGGCCCACCTCGCCGGCGCCGTTGCCGCCCACTCGACGCTGCCGGTCATCGGGGTACCGATCGCCGCCGGCGGTATGGGGGGACTCGATGCGCTCCTCTCGACGGTACAGATGCCGACCGGCATTCCGGTGGCGACCGTCGCAGTGGACTCCGCCGCCAACGCCGCCTACCTCGCCGTGGCATTGCTCGCAGTCACGGACGCAGGCCTCGCCGCGAAGCTCGACGCCTATCGGGAGGGCCTCAAGGGATGATCCCCCGCTATTCGCTCCCCGAGATGTCGGCGATCTGGAGCGAATCGCACAAACTCGCAGTTTGGAAAGAAGTCGAGACCCTCGTCGTCGAAGCGTGGGTTCGTGAAGGCGTCGCCCCTCAGGCGGCTGCCGACGCCACCCGCGCCGCACCCGAGGTAGACGTCACCGAATGGCATGAACGTGAGCGGATCACCAACCACGACGTGGCTGCGTTCGTCGACGTACTTGCGGAATCGGTGACGGAGGGCGGCGAGTGGGTGCACTACGGCTTGACGTCCTCGGACGTGCTCGACACCGCCCAAGGGCGCATTCTCAGGGATGCCGCCTTGCTACTGCTGAAGCGAGTGGCGGATCTGTTCGCCGTCGTGCAGCGCCGAGCGCTCGAGCATCGCAACACGGTGATGATTGGACGAACCCACGGGATCTGGGCAGAACCGACATCGTTCGGTCTGAAGCTCGCGACATGGGCATTCGAGTTGGAGCGCGACTACCACCGGCTGCGCCACGCCCGGGACGCCGTTGCCGTTGGGAAGATCTCCGGCGCCGTCGGCACGTATGCGCACACCCCGCCCTCCGTCGAGGCATACGTGTGCGAGCGCCTCGGCATCGGCATCGAACCGGCGTCCTCGCAGATCACTCACCGCGACCGCCACGCCGAGCTGCTGTCGGCCATCGCGCTCACCGGCTCGTCCTTGGAGCGTTTCGCCACCGAGATCCGTCACCTCCAGCGTTCGGAGGTCGGCGAAGCACGCGAGTCGTTCGGCAAGGGCCAGAAGGGATCGTCGGCAATGCCCCACAAACGTAATCCGATCGCATCGGAGAACGTGACGGGCTTGTCGCGGATCCTGCGGGCCTACGCCGGAGCCGGGCTGGAGAACGTCGCCCTGTGGCACGAACGGGATATCAGCCACTCGTCGGCCGAGCGGGTGGCGCTGCCGGATGCATGTATCGCACTGGACTTTGCGCTGGTTCGAATGACGAAGCTCGTCGACGGTCTCGTCGTCGACACCGAACGGATGCTGGCGAACCTCATCGACACGCGCGGTCTCGTCTATTCCCAGGCAGTGCTGCTTGCGTTGATCGAGACCCAGGGTCTCAGCCGGGACGAGGCATACCGCATCGTGCAGCGCAACGCGATGCAGGCATGGGACGAGGGTGGCCAGCTCCACGATCTCCTTCGGGCCGACCCCGAGGTCGAGCTTGACGCCGATCAGCTTGCCGATTGTTTCAGCGCCGAACGATTCCTCAGGAACAGCGGCGTCGTGTTCGAACGCCTCGAAGCTGTGACGTTGTAGCGATCAGCGCCGAACGAACTCGATCGATTCCATTGCGGGAATGAGGACCTGCTCGACGAGCTCGTCGTGCTCGGCGGTCGCCGAGTGGAGGATGAGCACCGGCTGGAACCGTTTGAACTCGTCGTCTCTCTGCGCCTCGACAAGGGTCACCATGAGGCCCGACTCGTCCGTCAGTACCCGTCGCATCCATGAGTGTCCGCCCACCTCGAGTGTTCCGGCATCCTCGAACGGCCGCCCGTACATGAACTCGATGATGTTGCCCTCGTTGAAGTCGGGAAGGTCGTACTCGTTGGTCATCCAGAACAGCTGCGCCGGGTCGAGGTCATCCACCAGACGTTGGCTGTATCCGTCGGCGCTGAACCAGACCCAGTCCTCGGTGAGGTGACGTGGCGGCATCGTCGCCGACGTGTCGTCGACGAGCCAGTCGCTGGGAACGAGCAGCTCGATCAGCCCGCCCCCGCCGCGCCGCTCGACCCGGACGACCTTTGGTTCGCCGACCCCGTCACCCAGTGTCCATGGGATCGGGTCGTTGGGAAAGACGCCGTCGATCGCATCGGTTGCGATGTAGAGCCCGAGACGACCGAAGCCTGACTGACCGGTGACCGTGACTGCGACCACGGACTTGGTGTAGTCGCGGAGGTCAACGGTGAGCCGGCCTCCCGGCTCCAGGACCCTCGGCGAGCGGGCCTCAACGGCCAACTCGAGCTCGAAAGGACCCAGATTCGCGAAGTCGACGGTCGCCGTGGTCTCCCACGACGGACGGATGCGCCAGTCCTCTCCCAGTTCGGCCTCAGCGGCATCGAACACGAACCCTCGGGTCTGTGCTTGCTCCTCGCGAGGCGTGGAGGTGAACTCCGAATAGGCGAGCCGTCGTGTGATCCTGGCATCAGTGTCTGGGGACGGGAGCAACGCCACAGTTGCGAGCACGTCATGAAGGACTCCCTCATCTGGCTCGCCGGCGATTGCGTACTGGATGAGGCCCGGAACCTGGTCCGGTACGAGATAACCGATCGACATCGCCGGAGCGTTACCGCAGTCGAGGTCGATCGCCATGCCGTCCAGACCGCCCAAGGCGGCCTCTCGAGGTGGAGCGGCGTCGCACCCGTTCGGCACAACGAAGGAGTCGAGCCGCGATCCGCCGACCGCCGCCGGGGCGTCGAACGGACCGAGGTCCGCAGTGATCACCATGCCGGGTCCCCGGGGCGCCGCACCACTGAAGAACGGGCGCTGGAATGCACCATGCGGGTCCAGATCCGATCCGAGCGTGGGGGCCACGACGAAGCCGAGTGGGATCGGGTTGAAAGCGAAGTTCGATCGTTCCGGAGCCGCAACGACCAGCTGCCGCGTCCAATCGACGATCTCGATGAATTCTCCGTAGGCGACGAGTTGCCGTGTGTCGACGGAGAGGTGCACCCACTCGTCGGCGTGACGAACCGTGATGCGATACTCGGACGGTCCGTACTTGGTGAAGTCGATGGTCTTCGACTTCCCGGGCCGGATGTCGATGATGCCGAACTCACCGGCGCCCACGAACGCCACATCCGTTTCGTTGCGAAGTGTCACGGAGCCGGTTTCCGTGAGAGTGACCCGGGCGGGCGAGAACACCCCATCGAAGATGACCTCGATCGGTTCTCCCAGTACCTGCGTCACAGATGGAGCAAGGGTTGTCGAGGTGGGAGTAGTGATCGACGTCGTCGTGGTCGTCGAGGTCGTGCTGACGTCGGTCGCCGGGGCGTTGGTCGTCGGCTCCGCCTCCTGGTCGGCGCAGCCGCCGGCCAACAGGAGCACGCTCATCGCTGCGACGGTCCATCGGACGGCCGTTATGCCGGTCGTGGAGGTGCGCTTTCGCTGCATGCCGATCCCCCCTTCGTCGCCGGTACCGATGCCGGGTCAGTAGTCGATCGTAACGAGGAACGACACCATGACGAGATCACCGTCGGCCTCTCCCGACAACCCGGCGCCCTGGAGTGCATTCACCACAGCACGCTGATCTGGTTCGAGCTCGGCGACGTCGAAGATGCCCTGGAAGTCGACGAAGAACGGAACACCGTCACCAGGCAACACGCCATCGAGCTCTCGGTACCGCGGATTCGCCGTGACATCGGGCGACACGCCGTTGACGATCGCATCGACGATCGTCGGGCCGGTACCGATAGCGAGCACGTCGTCGCCGAGGGAGTAGGCAAACAGGTTCTGGCCGTCGGCGCCGAGCACCGACACGTCGCCGAACGAGACGACGTTCACCCCGTTGTCGATGGCGTAGTCCTCGAGTGACGTGAGTGCCTGCGACACCGGTCCGCGATCGGTGACGCCGACGGCGGCAACACCTCCGACCGGCACACCGAACTCATCGGCAAGCAAACCTTCGGGAGTCGGCACCACGGCGACGACGGCTTCCTTGCCGAACGCAGGCAGCACGTCCTCGAACAAGTTCACGCCGAGCAGGTCCTCGGCCTGGCCGGCGATCTCGTCGTAGATGCCGGGATCGGCCTCACGCAGCGGATCGGCGAGATCGCTGAAAGTGCCGTCCTCGATCGGGAAACCGACGTGGAAGAGGGTGTCGTCAGGGAGTCGTGTGAGGAACTCGAGAGCGGAAGCATCGAACGTGTCGACGGGCAGCAGATCGGGATCGTCCATCCGGTACGCCAGGTCGAACGAAACGCCTTCGTCACGGAGCGTCATCGCCATGCCGACGCCCTCGAAGCCGTCGAGCTGCTCACGCAAGGCGTCGATCTGCGGACCGAGTTCGTCGAAGGCGGGGTCGTCGTAGAAGTCGGCGATCCAGTCGGTGCCGACATACATCGCCACGAGGCGATCCGACGGCAATGCAGCCATCACCTCGTCGTAGGTGGAGCGATCGCGAATCGACTCGCCATCACGGGCCGTGAGCGCCCGATCGAGGTCCGCTTCACGAATCGACATGATCAGGAAGTCACCGCCGAGCCACATGTGAAGGCCCTCATCCAACTCGTCCATGACCACGGTGGTGAGCATGCCGCCCTCGTACGGTCGGCGTTCGATGAGCCCGTCGGTCTCGCGAGCCATGACTCCCGACAAGTCGCTGATGAACTCCTCGGCACCGTCGCCGTTGCGCACCCCGACGACGAGCACACCGCCGATGAAGTCCTCGGGCCGCTCGACCTCCGCGAGGTCATCCATCGTGAGACCGCCGTCCACCCACATCGCAAACGACACCGACCGGCCGATCCACGGCACCACGTCGTCCACCAGGGTCATCCCGATTTCGTCGGCCAGCCCTTCGTCGATCGTGCCGAGCACGTCGACGTCACCGTCGTCGATCAAACCCTGCTCGGCGGCCGGCACGGTGAAGGCCTCGATGAGCCGATCGACGCGGTCGGAATCGCGGATCTGGAGGAGATCGAATGTCACCACGAAGTCGGCATCGGGGGGCACGGCTGCGGCGGAAGCGAACGCGCTGCCGACGAGGGTGCGCCACGCGATCACCGCCCCGATCGCACCGAGCACGACGACGCCGAGCACGACTCCGCCGATGACCATCGCCCGATTGGGACGGCGTGACTCGTCGATCACGTCGATCGCTGCAGCGTCGACCGTGCCATCCGGACGTAGCGGACGGATCGATCCTGGATCGTGGTCGGTCATGCGTCGAACCCCCCAAGGGTGATGCGGTCCCAGAATCTGTCGGCATCGTGCCCCTGCACCTTGACTGCGTGCGCGTCGGTGCCTCCCGTCGATCTTGCCACGGAACCCGAGTAACGCGGACGGATCTACTCGACGATGCTTGCGGCACCAGTCCGATCGATGGCTGGTCGAGCGGCGCCCGCTTCGATCGCCGCAACGGTGGCCACGGCCGACGGGCCGCATTGCACATCGAGGCCGACTCCACCCGTTCGGACGCGTTCGCGGACGGCGGCCTCCAGACTCCCGTCGGCGACCAGTTCGTACATCGCCGCCCCCGGGCATGCCGTCGGCACCCAGTCCCGGTGACCCGTCAGCGTGGCTGGATCGATTTCGTACGTCGACGCCGCCCATGCCATGACATCGATCAGGGCAGCTCGTTGCGCGTCGGGCACGCCGTGCCTCGAGAAGTCGCCCTCGCACGCCACGAGGAAATGACCGGTTGGGTCGTAGTCCGTCCCCGTGTCGCCGACTGCGCCGACCGGACGTCCTTCGTAGACCACACCGGCAGCGTCGATGACGAAGTGATAGGCGATGTCGGCCCAGCCCTTCTCCAATTGGTGAAAGGCCTGGTGGTCGCGCATGTAGCCGGGTGCGGCCGAATCGCTGCTCAGCACAGCCGCCGTGTGATGGACCGTGAGGCGCGCCGGAACGTGCGGCGTCAGCTCACCGTCGATCGGCCTCGCACCCCACGCATCGCGACACAGAGCTCCAATCGTCCAGGCGGGCGCCACGCCGGTCGCCGCTGCTTCGTCGTTCGGGATCGGCGCACGGCGCATCGACTCCGACGTCGTGGTGGTGAGGGGCGGCAAGCCGGACAGCCCGCCGTCGGGCATGGTCGTCGTGGCCATGGGAGCCGAACCACGGTTGAGCGACCAGGCGGCGGCGCCGAAGCCGGCCGCACCGGCAACGAGCGCCAGGAAGCCCCTACGGGTGATCAGACTCGAACGTGGCGTGGTCATGGATCCTCGATTGCCCCGAAGGAGGCCATCGGCGCCCTCACCACCCCCCTGAAGTCGAGCACAGCATCGCTTCGCCAAGCGATGGCGTCGACACCCACCGAGGCCGGCGCCGGGGTGTAGCGAGCTGCGGCGTCGGCAACCCCCGTGTGGCCGGCGGTTGTCGGATCGACGAGCACGCTTGGCAGCGAGCCGGCACCGACGACGAGGTCGGCCGGCTGCGGGAACTGCGGCACGTTCGGCGTGGAGGACCCACTGTTGCGGAACACACCGGCCCAGAGCTGAGGCCCGAAGGTGATCGATGCGGGCCCGCCGTCGTTGCGGGCGTACTGCGGATTCCCTCCGGTGCCGACGACGAGGTTGGAGCTGATCGACAGGTTTGCATTGCCCGAAGCCCCGCCGCCGTTGGTCCAACCCGTCGACATGCGGAAGATGGCAAACGTGGTCTGGGTCACGATCGTGTTGTGGACCACCGTCCCATTCTTCACACCGCGGATCTCGACCGCGGAATCGTCGAAGTCGGCGATGAGATTGTTCCGTGCGACCTGATTGAATCCTTCCCAGTTCGCATACTGCGGGTCGAAGAACCCGGCACCGGTGTTCCCGCCGAGCTGGAGCGCCGCGTTACCCCGGATCCCGGAGACGAGGTTGCGCTCGAGGAGGATGCGGGACGATCCGCCCTTGAAGAACACGCCATGGCTACCGACGTCGTTGTCGTGAATCCAGTTGTCACGAACGACGGCCCGACTCACTCCGACGCCGTCGATCACGGCGTTGTCGATGGCCTCCGACACGTCGTTGCGTTCGAGGTACACCCGACTGACCCCGGCACCCTGCGGGTTGTTGCGGTTGATCTTGATCGCCGCACCCGGACCCCACACGAGGTCGGAGATCACCGTGTTGCGCACCACGATGTCGGTGATCGACGATGCCTCCGGCGCGATGTGGAGATTGTTGCCCCCGCCGTTGCGGATGGCGACCCCTTCGAGCAGCACGAACGAAGCGCTGATACGGAACTCCCCGGACCCGGTGAGGTCGATGACCGGCCGCGTTCCCGGCGCGGCGATGATCCGGACCCACTGCTTCTTGGTGCCCGAGTTGCGCAGCACCAGGTTCCCGGACACCGAGTGTGTTCCGGGGAGGAGCCGCAGCGTCTCGCCGGCCGATACGCCGGCGACGGCTGCCGTGAGACTGTCGGTCGGCGCCACGTCGATGACGTCGCCTGAGCCCTTGGGAGTTGGCGTCGTGTAGTACCACGGATCGTCGTCCTCACACCTCGCCTCCGATTCCGCCGTGCACGCGTCGACGCTCGAACCGCCGTCCGCCGTGTCGGTTCCCGGACCCCCGACGAGGACATCACGCCCGCGGTTGCCGATCAGCGTGTCCTTGCCGCCTTCACCGTCGAGCCGGTCGGCGCCGTCGCGACCCTCCAGCGTGTCGTTGCCGGAGCCACCGAAAAGCGTGTCCACACCGTCGTTGCCGATCAGCAGGTCGGCCCCGGCTCCTCCGCAGATGACGTCGGCACCGCCCAACCCACGCACCGTGTCGTTGCCGCCCTTGGCCACGATCACGTCCTTGCCAGAAGTTCCGGTGATGGTGTCGTCGCCCGAGGTCCCTTCGATCGTCGCAGGCAACCCGTTGCAGAGCGCCGCAGCGTGCGCGGCGGGGACGCCGAGCCACAGAGTGGCAAGCGCGGTGGCAAGAACGACCGTGTGTCTCCCCTTCACTTGCGCCAGCATGCTGCAGCAAGCCCGGAAGGGCAATGATCAAATCGAGGGATCGACCTCTCAGCTCTCGTTGCGGACGTGGTGCGCGCTCATCTGGAAGCGCTCGGAGAGGAAGGTTCGCAGCGATCCGTCGACGCCGATGTCGTCCATTGCGAGCTCCATACAGCGGACCCACTCGTCGGTCTCGGCCTGGCCGATCGAGAACGGAAAGTGGCGCATACGCAGCCTGGGGTGACCGCGCTTCTCGAGGTAGAGCTGTGGCCCGCCGAGCCAACCTGAGAGGAACTCGTACAGTTTGTCGCGCGAGGTCGTCGTGTTGCGTGGCAGCATCGCTCGGAGACCCGGCGATTCGGCCTCGATCCGGTCGTAGAAGGCATCGGCGAGGGCACGGACAGACTGGTCCCCACCGATACCTGCATAGGGCGTCTCCGCAGGGCCCCAGGGATTCCCCTCGGGAGCCGGACGTGGGTCGTTCATCGAGCGGGAGCCTAGGGTCGCCGCAGAATCATCGAATCCGTCACGCAGCCGACCTCGGACGGCTCAACCCTCCCGGTCGGGGGTGCCCACGGCGGCGACGTACTCGGGCACGATCGCACCCCATGCCCGATTCGTGTTGGTCCGACGTTGGACCCCTGCGGCACCGAGACGCTCCCAGCCACGTTGCTCGATGCGCACGTCGGTGCCCGCGTCCCCGGGAGCGAACGTGACTTCGACGTCGGTGGCCTCGGCCGGATCGAAGAAGAGGTGCCACTGATAAGCAAGGCGATACGGAGGGTCCCACTCGGTGACCCGTCCCCAGTCGTGCTCGCGACCGTCGACGGCACGCTCGAAGATCCGCCCGCCAGGACGCCCTTCGAACACGATGTCGAGATCACGGGCTTTGGTCACCGTGTGGCTGCGTGGCCACCACAGCTCGGTCCGCGCCGTCCACATGGCGAACGCGTGCTCCGGAGTAGCCGCAACGTTGAACTCGACGATGAGCGGCGTCATGGCGCTTCCTCGATGTTCTCGACTGCCAGCCGGAACCGAGCGGTAGCGGCGCCCCACATCTCCCCGAGGTAGTCGAGGATCTCGTTGAGCCCGGCTTCGTCGAGGCGACAGATCGTGCGGTTGCCGTCGGCTCGGTCTGCAACCAGGCCGGCCTCCCGCAACAATCGAAGGTGACGCGACACCGCGGGACGGCTGATCGGCAGCGCATCGGCGAGCTCCTGGACCGACTTCTCACCGTCGTGGAGCAACGAGATGATCGCCCGCCGATTCGGGTCGCCGAGCGCGTTGAATGGATCCCCGCCAAGCGCCGGCTGCGTCATGCACTCCCCTCAGCCGCCGACTTCAGCCCGTCGGCGAACTGCTCGAAGGACTCCGTCATGTCGGGGATGGACTTCGTGATGAGAGGGGCGAGCAGCCCGGTGTAGACCTCCTCCATCACGAACTCGGTCGCTCCACTCCCCGCCGATTCGAGTTGGTAGGTGCGGGTCCCCTTGAACAGACCCAGTGGCATGCCGTCCGACCAGACCATCCGGCGTGGTGCTTCGAACTCGTCGACGTTCAGCTTGAACGCCCGCTTCGGGTTGACGGTCGAGACCAATTTGACCTTCTGGCCCAGCGCAATCGGGCCTTCGAACGACACGATGGTCGGGTTCCATTCGGTCCAGCTCGACCCATCGCTCAGCAAGCCCCAAATGGCCTCGGGGCTGGCGTTGATCGTTCTCGACACTCGGTAGCTCGTGGCCATGGTGTGGTGCTCCCGTCGTTGTAGGCGACATCTTCGTAACGATTCTGTTACCGTAACGAGCAGGTTACCAGAATCGACCGAGGAGGCGCCAATGACCGCAGCAGAGTTCACCGGGTCGGGAACGGCCGAGGATCCCTGGACCCTCTTCACGCCCTCGCTGCGATCACAGTTCCAGATGTACCGCGACGCGGAAGCTGAACCCCCTGCGTTGGTCTGCCAGGTCGGCACAACGGAGCTGCGATACCACCTCCGGGCCATCGAGGACCTGCACGCAATGCTGGTCGATCACGGCGATTGGATGTTGCTCGGCAACGCCGACGAGCAGAAACCGGCCAAGGAGGGATCGGTCGAGGCGTGGGCTCGGTCGGACGCAAACCCGGTCGGGGGTTGGTACGGGCTCAAGAAGGGGTTGCGAGGACGGTTCGGCAACTACGTACCGCCGGTACTCGAGGCGCTCGGTCTGGCTGAGGTCGAACACGGGGCCCGGGGCAACCGGATGCGGGCGGTTGGTTGAAGACAGGCTTCAACCAACCGCATTGAGTTTCCTTCGGAAACTCAGGCAGGGGAATCGTCGCCGAGGATCGGAGGATCGTCACATGAAACGCCATGCCATTGTGGTGCTCTCGCCTGAGGACACACCGGAAGGTCGGGGCCGCATCCTGCACGCGTTCACCACCGCCCGGGACGTCGCAGCGTCCGGGGCCGAGGTGGCGGTCTACTTCGACGGGATCGGCGTCACGTGCCTGACTGCGTTCCGAGCGCAGGACAACCAGTTCACCCGGAACTACGCGGGGCTGTTCGAAGACATCCGCCCCTTGATCGCCGGTGCGTGCGACTTCTGCGCCCGACGGCGATTCGGTGCGGCAGAAGCGGCCATTGCCCTCGACGTTGAGTTCCTAGGCGGCACGGACCAGCACCACTCGTTGGCCACATCGCTCCTCGACGACGCCGTCGTGACCACCTTCTGAGCGCTGCGAGGCAGGAAGCCGGGTGCCAGTACCGGTACCAGCCAGGGCAGAGCAACTCCAGGTGCCTCCCACCTGACTACAGTCATCCATCGTGCTTGCGCTGGAGCATTTGGGATCGGGGAAGGTCCGAGACAACTACGCCGTCGATGACTCGCGCCTGCTCATCGTCGCCTCCGATCGGGTCTCCGCGTTCGATGTCGTCCTCACGCCGACCATCCCCGACAAGGGCCGGGTCCTGACCGGGCTCTCGCGCCACTGGTTCGAGATCCTCGACACACCGCACCACCTGCTGTCAACCGACCCTCGTGACGTGCCGGGTCTGCGTGCCGAGGACCACCGTGCGCTCGCCGGTCGGATGATGCTGGTGAAGCGGGCCGAGGTGATCCCTATGGAATGTGTCGTCCGTGGCTACCTGTATGGCTCGTCGTGGAAGGAATACTCCGCCGGCGGCGGGCCGACGACGGAGCATCTCCCATCGGGCCTCCACATGGCCGACCGGCTCCCCGAGCCGATCTTCACGCCGGCGACCAAGGCCGAGTCGGGTCACGATGAGAACCTCACCGAAGCCGAGGCGCGTGACTTCGTCGGCAACGACCTGTACGAGGACCTGCGCCGGCGCAGCATCGAGATCTACTTGAAAGGGACTGAGTACGCCGCCGAACGGGGCATCATCCTTGCCGACACCAAGTTCGAGTTCGGCATGGTCGGCGACGACATCATCCTCATCGACGAGGTCCTCACCCCCGACAGCTCTCGATACTGGCCCGCCGACGCGTGGGCGCCGGGGGCGACGATGCCGTCGTTCGACAAGCAGCCGGTTCGCGACTGGCTGGAGACCCAGGACTGGGACAAGACGCCGCCGGCTCCGCCTCTGCCGGGAGCCGTCGTCGCCGACACGGTCCAGCGATACACCGACGTGTACGAGCGGTTGACGGGTCAGCCGTTTGCGGCGTACTTGGAGGAAGTGGGAGCGGGATGACGCAGGTTCGGGTATCCATCACTCGCAAGGACGGCCTGTCCGACCCCGAAGGTGTCGCGACACGACGGGCACTGCTCGACCTCGGCTACGACGTCGGTGAAGTGCACTTCGGCCGGATCATCAATCTCGAGGTGGACGACACCGATGAGGCCTCCGTACGAGCGGCGGTCACGGCGATGTGCGAACGTCTCCTCGCCAATCCGGTGATCGAGGACTACAGCATCGAGGTGCTGTCGTGACGATCGGGCGCCGGGTCGCCGTCATCGTCTTCCCCGGATCGAACTGCGAGCGAGATGTTGCCTATGCGATGCAGTTGCTCGGCGCAGACCCGGAGCTGGTCTGGCACCGCGAGACCGACCTCTCCGAATTCGACGGTGTCATCCTGCCGGGCGGGTTTGCCCACGGCGACTATCTCCGCACCGGCGCCATCGCTCGTTTCAGCCCAGTCATGACCGAGGTCGAACGCCTGGCGGACGCGGGCACTCCGGTGCTCGGAATCTGCAACGGATTCCAGATCCTCTGTGAGGCGGGACTGCTGCCCGGAGCATTGGTTGCCAACCGGGATCTCAAGTTCATCTGCCGACCCGTCCACCTGCGGGTCGAGTCCACCGACTCGGTCCTGACCCGAGCCGCCACCGTCGGCGATGTGTTGCGGATCCCGCTCAACTCCTTCGAAGGCAACTATGTCGCTCCTGCCCCCGTGCTCGACGATCTCGAGAACGGCGGCGTGGTGCTGCGGTACAGCGACGCGGATGGATCGGTTTCGGATGCCGCCAACCCGAACGGATCGCTCAACAACATCGCTGGAATCGCAAACGGCGGCGGCAACGTTGCCGGACTGATGCCCCACCCGGAACGGGCGATCGAGACCGTCCTCGGTTCGACGGACGGACGCATCCTCCTGGAGAGCTTCGTCGCCAGCCTCGATCGGGTCACCGCATGACCACGGAGGCTCCCGCCCACATTCAGCTCGGCATGACCGACGCCGAGTACGACGCCGTCGTCGACATCCTCGGGCGCGAGCCGCGGCCGGCGGAGCTCGCCATGTACTCGGTGATGTGGTCGGAGCATTGCTCCTACAAGTCGTCGCGAGCATGGCTCGGACGGTTCCCAACCGAGGCACCGTGGGTCGTCGTCGGACCCGGCGAGAACGCCGGCGTCGTCGATCTCGGTGACGGCTGGCTGGCCGCACTGCGCATCGAGAGCCACAACCACCCGTCCTTCGTCGAGCCGTTCCAGGGGGCGGCAACGGGCGTCGGGGGCATCCTCCGGGACATCTTCACCATGGGCGCTCGGCCGATCGCCGTGTGGGACCCGATCCGGTTCGGGCCCCTCGACGACGCCCACAACCGATACCTCCTCGACGGTGTTGTCTCCGGCATCGCGCACTACGGCAATGCCGTCGGAGTGCCGACGCTCGGCGGCGAGATCGAGTTCTCCGAGCGTTATTCGGCCAATCCATTGGTCAACGTCATGGCCCTCGGCATTCTCAAACAGGAGCAGCTCGTACTGAGTGCTGCGTCCGGGGAAGGCAACGTGGCGATCCTGCTCGGGGCCTCGACCGGTCGCGACGGGATCGGCGGAGCCTCGATCCTGGCATCGGCGAGTTTCGATGAGTCCTCCGGTGCCAAACGGCCGTCGGTCCAGATCGGTGATCCGTTCGAGGAGAAGAAGCTCATCGAGGCATGCCTCGAACTCTATGAGCGCGGCCTGGTCGTTGGGATCCAGGACCTCGGTGCCGCCGGTATCTCGTGCGCCACATCCGAGTGTGCGGCCAACGGTGGAGTGGGGATGGTCGTCGATCTCGACGACGTTCCGCTGCGCGAAGACGACATGAACGCCGGCGAGATCCTGATGTCCGAGTCGCAGGAGCGCATGCTTGCGATCGTCGAGCCCGACGACGTCGACGAAGTCCTCGAGCTCGCCGAGAAGTGGGAGATCAACGGTGCGGTCATCGGGACGGTGACTGCGGGCGGCACCCTCGAAGTTCGCCAGCACGGTGAGGTCGTTGCGGAGGTCCCGGCGGCCTCGCTGTCGGAGGATGCCCCCCTGTACCGGCGTCCGGCCGAACGACCCGAAGCCCTCGACCGGTTGTGGGCCGACCCCGTCGATCTCCCTGCCGGCCTCGATGTCGGTGAAACGCTCTTGCGTATGCTCGATGATCCTGCGGTCGGCGATCGTTCGTGGATCTACCAGCAATACGACCACCAGCTGTTCCTCAACACCGTCATTGAACCCGGCCACGACGGCTCTCTGCTCCGCATCAAGGGAACCACGAAGGGTCTCGCCGTCTCGACCGATGGCAACGGTCGTCTCTGCTTCATGGATCCGCGCCGCGGCGGCGCCCGCATCGTGTACGAGTCAGCGCTGAACGTGGCCGTCACCGGGGCCCGGCCTTTCGCCGTGGTGGACAACCTCAACTTCGGCAACCCGGAGAAGCCGGAGATCATGTGGCAGTTCATCGAGACGATCGAAGGGATGTCGGCGGCCTGTGAGGCACTCGGCGTGCCGGTCATCGGCGGCAACGTGTCGTTCTACAACGAGACGGACGGCGTCGACATCTTCCCCACGCCGGTGGTGGGGATGCTCGGGTTCGCCGATCCGATGCCCGGCCACGTCCCACGCCTCGACCAGGCGGAACCCGGGATGGAGGTGTGGCTCATCGGTCCGGAGGATCCGACCGATTTCGCCGGCACCACGTACAGCCGTGTGGTCCTCGACCACGTCGGCGGAAGACCCTCCGATGTCGACCACACCATCGGTCCGAAGGTCGTCGACGAGGCAGTACGGCTCGCCCATGCCGGAGTTCCCGTCCTGCACGACATCTCCGTCGGCGGTGCTGCGGTCGCCGTCGCCGAGATCTGCTTCCGGTCGGGCTGCGGCGCACGAGTCGACAGCGACGACTGGCGAACCCTGTTGTCCGCCGGCCCGCATCGCTTCCTGGCTGTGGTTCCACCCGGGTTCGATCTCGAGGTGACCGACGTGCCGGCGCGGCGGATCGGCACGATGGGCGGCAACCACATCGACTTCGGCCGCCACGGCAGGGTCCCCCTCAGCCTCGCAGCGGACGTCTGGCGGAACGCAATCCCCCGCAGGATGGGGTAGGAGTCTCCGGTCCCAGGTCTCAGGTCCCAAGTCTCAGGTCTCAGCGCCCGGAGTGCCGGCGTCTCAGGCGACGTCGAACGTCGTACGAAGTACGAATTGATCCTGCGAAGCAGGATCAATCTTCCGAATCGAACTTGATCTTCGGGGCGGCGCGGTCGCGTCGGGAGAACACGGAGGCTTCGGCGACACGTGCCGAGAGGCGCTTGCCCCCACGATCCTTGGAAGCACGGAGAATCTCGACGTCTGATCCGGGGTCGACGTCGTCATCGAGCTCGAGCTTCGGTTCTTCGGGCTCGGGCTCGGTGGTCGTTTCGATCTCAGCCTCGGTCGCCGCTTCGACCTCAACCTCGTCCTCCTCGTCGACCACGGGCTCGACGGCACGCAGTTCGACCGGAGCCGCTGGGATCTCGGGGAAGACCTCGATCGGGTCGGACTCGTTCATGGTCTCCGTGTCCTCAGCGGTGGAGGCCGGCGGCGGGCCCTCGTTCTCGAGCTCCCGAATCGCGTCGGTGGCGATCGTCAGCTTTGCGGTCAGCTGTGCGATCTCGGCGCGCGCCTCGACGAGTTCGCGATCCGACGCTGCATGCGCTCCGCTGCGGTCCATCGCCGCAACCACGCTGATCCGCTCCGAGCGCGCCATCCACCAGCCCAGGGCCACGCCAAGGAGCGTGGCCAAGAGCAAGAAGAACACGATCTCGGATACGGCATACAGCATCTGTACTCCTAGCGTTCGGCAGGTTCGAGCGAGAACCGAAGGACTTCTCCCTCGTCGATCCCCGCAGCAGTGACTCGATCCGGATCGACCCCCATGCGCATCAACGCATCGGCGATCGCAGCAGCTCGTTTGCCTGCAGACTCGATGTCCACGGCCCCGTCGTCGCTCACGGCACCGCCGACTTCGATCGTCAGGAGGAGACGCGGGTCGCCGACCATGTGTGACGCGATCTCGTCCAGCAGCCGGAACGCGGCAACCGTCGCCCGCGACGGGTCACGGAAGAAGAGCCCGCTGCCCATTCGTTCGCCACTCAGGACCTCGTCCTCGTAGGCGAGCGACCATTCATCCCCGACGGAGAGGAGATCGATCAGCTCATCGACTCTCGTGAGCGCAAACGAGGGATCCAACGACTTGTCGAGCGCGACGCCTTCGGCGACCTCACCGATGTCGAGCGAAGCGAGGAGCTCGACGAGCGCCTCGATCATCTTCCTGCGCTGGAGTGCGCCCTCGATGGTGACGGTATCGCCGTCGGCGACGATCCACAGCGTTGCGGCATCTCCCTCGCTCACCTGGATGTCTACGTCGACTCGGAAGTCGCCGGTCCCCATGTCGGCGAGAACCGCTTCCAGCGCTTCGGCCGCGCTCGGCGTCGGAACCTGAGCGTTGCCGGCGATGCCGGCGCCGTCGAGCATGATGTCCGCTGCGCTGACGAGACCAAGGGAGGTGACGAGTCGGTCCGCGCCGCCCATCCACGGTGGATCGACGACGTCACCGACGGACAGCCGGTTGACGGCGCCTGCGCCGTACACCATCTCGGCAGCAGAGCCGAGCAGCGCAACCCGTCGTGCGTCGGGCAGCTCACCGCGGAGCGTGAGCCGACCGAGGTTCACTTTGAGCTCCAGTACCGCTGGATCACCAGGAGGAACGGTCGTGGTGGTCGTTGGGGGCGGCGGCGTCGTCACGGAAGGCGGTGCCGACACGGTTTCGACCCGCCATTCGATGCTGCGAATTCCGCCGATGGCGTCGAGCGCTTCTTCGGCCGACTCTCGCTCCTCAGCCGTCAACTCTCCGGTGACGACGGCGGTGCGACCGGTGAACGTGATGTCCTCGACGGTGACCCCGGCCTCAGCGAGCGCTGCGACGCTGTCGGCCTCGAGACTCCGCTCCTCAGCCCGCACACCCCAGGGGATCGCGACGAGGGCGAGCACGACCCAGATGGCGAGGAACCACCTCGCCTTGTGCACCTTCGGGGCGGCGACATCGTGCCACCACTGACGCAACGCGTCCACGCAACCTCCAGGTCATCACGTCATCTGTCCACTCTCTTCGGCAGGTCAACGATCAAACCGAAGCACAATGACGAGGTAGCTCAACGTGGATTGGTCGCGGTCCGTGATCGCTGCAGTAGCCTCCGTCCATGCCCGACACCACGTCGTTGACCGTCTTCATCGTCGCCGCCTTGGCGCTGCTGCTGATCCCAGGGCCCGCAGTGCTGTACATCATCGCCCGCTCGGTCGACCAGGGACGAAGCGCCGGGCTCGTCTCCGTCGTCGGCGTCGGTTTGGGCTCCATGGTTCACGTGGGTGCGGCGGCGCTCGGCCTGTCGGCGCTGCTGGTGCAGTCTGCGGTGGCGTTCACCACGGTGAAGTACCTCGGCGCCGCCTACCTGGTCTACCTCGGTGTCCGGCGCTGGTTGGACCGTGGCGACGACATCGTTCGCGCCAATGGGCCGCAGCGAACGCTCCGCAGCGTCTTCGTTCAGGGCGTATGGGTCAACATCCTCAACCCCAAGACCGCCCTGTTCTTCTTTGCGTTCCTCCCGCAGTTCGTCGATGTCGACGGCGGCTCTGTCGGCCTCCAGATCCTCCTGCTGGGCACCCTGTTCGTGACGATGGGCATCATCACCGATGGCGTCTACGCCGTCGCCGCCGGCGGCCTGGGTGACTGGCTGCGCCGCCGGCCCAAGGTCGTGACCGCACAGCGCTGGTTCGCCGGCGGCATCTTCATCACCCTCGGAATCGCCACCGCCCTGTCGGGCGGCAAGGAGTGACGTCCGCCCGGCCACCGCGTTCCGCCGCGCCGACCGTTGTGGTGGCGCGACGCATCAAGACCGGCCGGGAAGACGACTTCCGGGCCTGGGACCACCGGATTCGCACCGTGGCTGAGTCCTTCCCAGGGCATCGTGGATCGGAGATGCAGCCGCCTACTCCATCCCATCCCGGCGAGTGGGTCACGGTCTACTCCTTCGACACTAGGGCGCACCTCGAGGCCTGGCTGCAATCGACCGAGCGCATCGAGCTGATGACCGAGGTCGAGGATCTCCTCGAGGGCCCGGTGCGCGAGCAACGAGTCGCCGCCGTTTCGGCCGACTCCGAACCGGTGACGGTCGTCTTCTCGCAACGCATCGCAGCCGGCAACGATGCTGCTTTCGTCAAGCTCCATCGCGATGTCGTCGAACGGATGAAGCAGTTCGAAGGGTTCCTTCGGTCCGACCTGTTCCCACCGGTCGAAGGCATCCAGGATGACTACGTGATCGTCGCCTCCTTCGCATCTCGTGCGAATCTCGACCGCTGGCTCACCTCACCGGTGCGGCGAGCGTGGTTGGCTCGGATCGAACGGCTGATCGAAGGCGACCGTGTGATGAACGTCGTCGGTGGGTTTGGAGGCTGGTTCCCCGCCCATCCGGCCCGACCGACCGGCCCCAAGCGCTGGAAGCAGGCCGTGGCCGTGTTGATTGCGCTGTTCCCGACCGCGCTCCTCATCACGCTGATTCGCAACCAGATTGCGCCAGACATGAACGTCGTCCTGGCCGTGCTCGTGGGAAACGTTCTCGGCGTCGCGATTCTGTCATTCCTGTTGATGCCGCGGCTCACCAAGCTGATGGCCTCCTGGCTGAACAGGTGAGCTCGCGGGATCGCGCGCTGCGCGTCGGAGAGCCGTACAGGTGTCGCTCGTCGAAGGGATCGCCGAGTCGCCAGTTGCCAGTCGCCAGTCATTCGGGCCACGCCCAAACCTTCGCGCTAGGCCTCCTTGTCATCCGCGGCAGCGCCGCCGATCTC
>JASJAX010000103.1 GCA_030066755.1 Acidimicrobiia bacterium | reverse complement strand
GGCGGCATCTGGATGAACACCCAGCGGCCGGAGTGGAACGACGCCAACAATGCGTTGGTCGGCAACGGCGTGTCGATGGTGACCCTCGCGTACCTGCGACGGTATCTCGAGCACTGCGAGCGGTTGTTCGCCGAACACGCTGAGCGAGATCTCGTGATCTCGACTGAGGTGGCGCGGTGGCTCGACCAGACGCTGTGGACCCTCTCGCAGTATCGGGATCGACTCGATGAGCCGACGCTCAACGACCGGCGCCGGAAACGTCTGCTCGACGCACTCGGCGCGGCGTTCTGGGAGTACCGCTCGGTGGTGTACGAGTTCGGATTCTCGGGCAAGTCCACGGTACCGACCCAGCACATCGTCGACCTGTGCCGCATCGGGAAGGAGTACGCCGATCACACGATCCGGGCCAACCGACGTGAGTCCGGGCTGTACCACGCCTACAACCTGATCCAACTGCACGACGAGAGCCGCGAACTCGGCATCGATCACCTCGCGGAGATGCTCGAAGGCCAGGTCGCCGTCCTCAGCGCCGGAGTCCTGGACTCCGATGAGGCGCTCGACATCGTCGAGGCGCTCTACCGAAGCCAGCTCTACCGGGCAGATCAAGACAGCTTCATGCTCTATCCGGCCGTGGAGCTCCCGAGCTTCCTGGAGCGGAACACCATCTCACCGGCTCGTGTCGACGGCAACCCGCTACTGACGGCGCTGATCGAGGCCGACAACATCGGCATCGTGCGGCGCGACCCACGCGGAACGTACCGGTTCGCGCCATGGATGACCTCGAAGGACGCGCTGACCAACGCAATGGATCAGTTGAGCGGCGATCCGGCCTGGACGGATCTCGTCGCTGCCCATCGTGAGGACGTCTACGACGTCTTCGAGAGTGTGTTCCACCACGATCGTTTCACCGGCCGTTCGGGCTCGATGTACAAGTTCGAAGGCCTGGGCTCGATCTATTGGCACATGGTCTCGAAACTCCTCCTCGCCGTCCAGGAGGTGTTCTGGCGGGCGCGCGCCGGGAAGGAAGACGAGGCGACACTCGAACGCCTCGCCGATGCGTACTACCGCGTTCGGGCCGGATTGAGCTCCGACAAGACCCCCGCCCAATACGGCGCCTTCCCCACCGATCCATACTCACACTCCCCCGGTCACATGGGGGCTCAGCAACCGGGCATGACCGGGCAGGTCAAGGAGGAGATCCTCACCCGATGGGGCGAACTCGGCATCCGCATCGCCGACGGCGCGATCCATTTCGATCCGGTCTTGCTCCGACGGCGCGAGTTCATCGACATCGAGCGTCCATGGACGTTCGTCGACGTGGCCGACGTCGAGACAACGATCGCACTCCCGGCCGAGTCGCTCGGGTTCACCTACTGCCAGGTGCCGATCGTCTACTCCCTGACCGACGGTCCGATGACCCTCACGGTCACGTCGGCCGACGGATCATCGACCAGCATTTCCGGCTCATCGATCGACCGCGAGACGAGTGAAGCCATCTTCGGGCGCCGTGGAGACGTCGCCCTGATCGAGGTGGCCGTGCCCCGGACGACGATCACGAGAGACTGAGCTGTCGCCCATGTATGACGACCGGACCGGTCACCGTCCCCGCGACAACCTCAGAAGGAGCGGGAGAACGTGTAGATGCCGCCCAGCGCGAACAGCCAGAGGATCACAGCTCCGGACCGCCAGCCTCGGCCCTTCTGCCACACCTTCCATCCTCCCCAGGCGAAGAGGATGGCGAGAAGCAGATCGAAGATCGGGGGCGGCGGCTGGATCGGTTCGCGGCGTTCCGCAACCGCAACCACGATCGCAGACATGCCAAAGCTCCGCACACGGGTCCCTACACCCCGTGGGTACGCCCCCTCGACCCGCCGAACCTGTCCGACAAACCACACGCGAAGTCGCCGCAGCCAGGTCATGCGCCCTGGAGGACAAAGACGACGAGCGGGGCGGAACCGATCAACACCAGCAGGGGCGCAACGATGAGCGCCACGGCTGCCCCGGTCGGAATGCCGTGGACTTCTCGCACGGCGATGACGGAACACGTCGCCGCCCACGCACCTCCGGCGAGGAACCCCAGCGAGAAATCCGCGATGGGTACGAACCCGAGCGCTTGCGGTGCCATGGCATAGCCGAGCGCACGCAGCATCTGGTCGTACCGGGCCGTTCCGCCGAGCAAACCACCCACGTTGACCACGAACCATGTGCCCAGTCCGAGCGCAACCGTCGCCCAGGCGAGACTGCCGATGAGCCACCACAGCGGAGTGACGATTCTCAGCAGCGTCAGGCCGAGACCTGCGATCAGGGCAGAACCAACGGCAACGCCCACCGCCTCCCGGGTGAGGGCAGGCTGACTGGCGACCGCCTGGTAGAAGCGGCCGTCCAGCTGGATGGCGCGCGACACTCGCCCTGCGACCTGTCGCCACCTCCGTTCGCTGCGTTCCGTGTTCCTGTCGTACATGAAGGTGCGTCATCTTCGCACCTCGGTTTTGCGCCGACCAACTCGCCCGATCGCGTCGCCGCCGACGCTCGAGCGCTCCAAGTCCGATCGGGCCGACACGAGCATTCGATTCAGGTGGGCTGCTGATGTCGGGGCGACAGCCAAAGCGCAGCAAGAAGGGAAGCGACCTCATCCCGCTGAACGAGGTGCGCAAGCGGCTGCTGCTCTTCCGCGAAGAGTACGTCGGGATCAGAGCCATCGACGTGGACACCATCGTCGGGTCGGTGGATCGTTCGAACCAGTTCGATCGCAGTTTCCGCCCACATCTCGCCGTCGACCGGGAGCGGGCGCGACAGATCTCCCTGGCGTTTCCTTCGGGCAACTTCCCGCCCATCAAGGTCTATCGCGTCGGGGATGCATTCTTCATCCGGGACGGGCACATGCGGGTTGCCGCTGCGAGAGAGATGGGCGTCGAGTTCATCGATGCCGAGATCACGGAGCTCGAGACCGACGACACGATCCCAACCGACGTCGAGATGATCGACGTCATCCACCTCGAGCAACATCGGCGCCTGCTCGCCGAGACCGAACTCGCTGCGGTCTACCCAGACGCCGACCTGCGAACGACGAGGCCGGTCGGCTACGGGAAGCTCCGCGAATCGATCGCCAGCCACGGCTACCGGCTGATCCAGGAACGTGGTGAGCTCGTTTCCCGCCGGGATGTCGCCGGCGATTGGTACGAGCGGGTTTATCAACCGTCGGTGGAGGCGCTCCGCCAGGCGGGTATCACCGAATCACTTTCCGGTTCGACCGAAGCAGATCTGTTCTTGTGGCTGGAGCAACGGCGAAGATCAATGCTCCCGGCGAGGGGACCGCTCACCCTCGAGGAGATCGCCTGGGAGACCACCGAACGGGACGTGCTCGACTCGACGGAGGACGAGGCATGACTCACACCACTCGCGTCCTCGTGGTGGCCGACGAGACTGCACCTCAGCTGCATCGCTCCGAGGTGCGGGATCTCGAACCCGACCTCGTCGTGTCGTGTGGTGACCTCCCCTTCGACTACCTCGAATACCTGGTCAGTGTGCTCAACGTCCCATTGGTCTTCGTGCCCGGCAACCACGATCCCGCCCTGCCACCGCGGCGTCGCCGCCCCCTCGAACCGGGCTCGTTCTCTTGGGAGGCGCACCACGGCGGCGGCCCTCGGCCGCATGGCTGCCAGAACATCGACGAGAGGATCGTTGATATCGCCGGTCTTCGTGTTGCCGGCCTCGGCGGCTGCATCCGCTACAACGATGGCCCGAACCAGTACACCCAGCGACAGATGACCAGGCGGTCGCTGATGCTCGAGACACGCGCCCGGGCCCGACGGCGCAACGTCGATCTACTCGTCACTCATGCACCTCCCGCAGGTTGTGGTGACGGGTCGGACGCCGCGCATCAGGGCATCCACGCCCTGCACCGGCTGGCTCGAGTTCTCGCGCCGCGTTATCTCCTCCACGGCCACATCCACCCGTACGGGATCGAACAGCCCGACCGACGTATTGGACACACCACGGTCGTCAACGTCGTCCCCTACAAGGTCATGGAGATCGAGATATGACGTGGCACGACCTGTCCGGCTACTCGACATTCGAGAAGGCCCGCCGCCGAGAGATCGCCCGGCGCCTCACCCGGCTCGTCCGCGGCAAGGAGGCCGACAATCTCCTGCCGCTCGACGAGGTCCGTGGACAGCTCGGCCTCCACGAGCAGTGGTACGTCGGGATTCAGACCATCCCGGTGTCCAAGATCGTTGGCACCGTCGATCGGGCAGCCGACTTCGATCGAACGTTCCTCCCGAAGCGAAACGCCATGGAAGGGCGGTGGCGGCGGGTCGAGCAGACCTTCGCCACTGAGGCATTCCCACCCATCATCACATTCAAGGTCGGGGACGCGTACTTCATCGAGGATGGCCATCATCGAGTGGCGATCGCGCGGCAACGCAAGATCGACTACATCGACGCGGAGGTCACCGAAGTCAAGACCCCGGTCGAGATCACCGAGGCGACGGACATCGCCGATCTCGTGCACCTCGGACTGCACCAGTGGTTCATGCGGTCGAGCGACCTCGACCGGGTCCGGCCCCGCGCTGCGATCGAACCGTCGCGGCCCCACGACTACGGCGTGCTCCTCGACATCCTCCACAGTGCCGGGTTCGAGCTGATGATGGAGCGCGCCACGGTCGTGAGCCCGGCGGTGGCTGCGGCACACTGGTACGACAACCTCTACCTCCCGGCCATCGCCAGCATCCGCGCCGGTCGACTCCCGAGGATCTTCCCTCGGGCAACGGAGACCGATCTCTATCTCAGGGTCCATGCGCAACACCGCGAACTGGCAGCAGTCACCGCCCCCCACAGCGTCGACGATGCCGTCGCCACTGCCGAATCAGCTGCAACCGAGTCCGTCAAAGCCAAAGCGCGCCTCGTGATCGAGGACGTGAAAGGCAAGCTCAAGTCCCCAACGAACGACGAACCCCCGACCACCGACGAGGAGAGAAGCCCATGAACAGACGCAAGTTCACCGCAGCCGGGATCATCACGATCGTGCTCGCACTGATCGCCGCGTCGTGTGGTGGCACGTCGACCGACACCGTCGCCGACGCCCCGGTTACGACCGACGGCGCTGCCGTGGCTGCGGTCGAGAGCCACCACCCCGAGGGCATGGGTTGGGAGTTGGTCTGGTCAGATGAGTTCGACGGTGACACGGTCGACGAGACGAAGTGGGACTACGAGGAGAATTGCTGGGGCGGCGGCAATCAAGAGCAGCAGTGCTACACCAACCGCATCGACAACACGTTCATCAGCGACGGCATCCTCCACATCAAGGCGGTGGAGGAGTCATTCACCGGTATCGACGGATCCGAGGACTGGGAGAACGCCGATCAGCTGCCGGAGAAGACACTCCCGTTCACGTCCGGTCGGATTCGAACCAAAGATCAGGGCGACTGGAAGTACGGGCGTTTCGAGATCCGGGCTCAGCTGCCGTACGGCCAGGGCCTGTGGCCGGCGATCTGGATGCTCCCTACTGACTACGAGTACGGCGGCTGGGCCGCCAGCGGGGAAATCGACATCATGGAAGCCGTCAACCTGAAGACGGTCTTCACGCCGGACAAGAACGCGGTCCACGGCACCCTGCACTTCGGAGCGGAGTGGCCATCCAACGTCAACGCCGGGACGTTCATCCAACTGTTTGACGACCACCCCTCCGACGCCTTCCACGTATACGCCATCGAGTGGGAGGAAGGCGAGATCCGGTGGTATGTCGACGACGTCCACTACGCCACGCAGGTCGCCGACGGCTGGTACTCGCAGCAGACCGCCGAGGACGGCACGGTGACCATCGTCGAAGGCAACGCGCCCTTCGATCAGCGGTTCCACCTGATCCTCAACGTCGCCGTCGGCGGCACCTGGCCGGGTCCGCCGGACGCCAGCACGGTGTTCCCGCAAGAGATGCTCGTGGACTACGTCCGTGTCTACGAGTGCAGCGCCTCGCCCGAAGACGGCAAGGGATGCGGCACCGTCGCCCCCACGGCGACCATGGTGGCGGGAAAGCAGCCGCCGGAGCCCACCGAGGTCATCTTCACCAGCCCCTTCACCGGCGAATTCGACCCCACGGCCCTCGGCGACACGATGACCATCTTCGAGGGCGACCAGATCTTCCCGTGGAAGTGGGACTCGTACAACGCCAGCGGAGGGCTCGACTTCGAGTTGATCGAAACCGACGACCCCGACTACGGCACGGTCATCCAGACGACGTTCAACTCGAACGAGGCCCTGGTGTTCTTCCAGTCACCGGTCACCTACGACCTCAGCGACTGGGTCGACGGCTCGGTGGAGTTCGACATGCGGGTCACCGAGCTCGGCAACGCATCCAACTTCATGATGAAGGTCGACTGCGTGCATCCCTGCGGCACTGGTGACTTCCCGATCGGCCAGCCGCCGGTCGGCGAATGGGTCCACTACGAGATACCGATCGCCGACCTCCTGAGCCACTCAGGATCGACGCTCGACCTGAGCCTGGTCAACACCCCGCTCGTGGTGTTCCCGGCATGGGGCAACCAGGACGGCGCCGTGATCCAGATCGACAACGTCGAATGGACCCGATGAGATGACGACGACCGGACCGGGCGCCGACCCTCGCGTCGCCCGGTCCGGAGATTGACAAGCGTCGGGTGCGTCGCGATGCTTCGCGCCCACAACCGAGACAACGCCGAAGCGTTCATCCAGAGCGGCGGAGGGACAGGCCCTACGAAGCCGCGGCAACCGACCCCCGAGGCACGGTGCCAATGCCTGATCGATGAGCAGCCCACCGGACAGGGACACCCTCCTTGTGCGAGGCGCTCACAGGGAGCGCTTCGACCCACCAGCGAGAAGGACAACCTGTCGTGGCTGCACAATCCCCCACCAACGACCGTACCCCCAACGGTTCGGGTCGCGCCGCTGGATCCCGACCGTCGTACGGCGATGCGCTCGAGTCGGGTCGGGTCCTCGTCTTCGACGGTGCGACCGGCACCAACCTGCAACTCGCGGGGCTGAGTACCGACGACTTCGGAGGCCCCTCCTTCGACGGGTGCAACGAATTGCTCAACGCGACCCGTCCCGACGTCGTTGCTGCGCTCCACCGCTCGTTCCTCGACGTCGGCGTCGACGTCGTCGAGACCAACACCTTCGGGGCATTCGCCGTGCCACTCGACGAGTACTCGATTCCCGATCGGGCGTACGAGCTCTCTGCCGCCGGAGCTGCCATTGCGCGGACCGAGGTCGATGCCGCCGTTGCCCGGGATGGTCGCCCGCGCTGGGTTGCCGGCTCCATCGGCCCGGGCACGAAGTTCCCGACCCTCGGCCAGATCGGGTACGCCGCGCTGCGGGATGCCTACGAGGAGACGGCCGCCGGGTTGCTCGACGGCGGCGTCGACGTCGTCGTCATCGAGACTCAATTCGATTTGCTCGGCGCCAAGGCGGCCATCAACGGGGCCCGCCGGGCGATGCGGCATTGCCGCCGCGAGGTGCCGCTCCAGACCCAGGTCACGATCGAGACGTCGGGTCGCATGCTGCCGGGCACGGAGATCGGCGCCGCGCTCGCAACCCTCGAAGGCCTACGGGTCGACGCAATCGGCCTGAACTGCGCAACCGGACCCGACGAGATGTATGAAGCGGTCCGATACCTCTCCTTGCATTCGCGGGTACCGATCGCCGTGATTCCCAACGCAGGACTCCCGCACCTGGACGGTGACCACATGGTCTACGACCTGGCACCGCAGGGGCTGGCGGATCACCTCGAGGCATTCGTCTCCGACTTCGGGATTCAGATCGTGGGCGGCTGCTGCGGAACGACGCCGCAGCACCTGGGCGCAGTAGTCGACCGCGTCCGCCCCCATGCCCCTCGCCAACGCAACCCCGAACCTCTACGTGCGGCCGCATCCACCTACGTCGCTGCGTCGTTCGATCAGGAAACCTCGGTCCTGATCATCGGAGAACGGACCAATGCGAACGGCTCCAAGGCATTCCGCGAGGCGATGCTGGCCGGTGACCTCGACGAATGCGTGGCGATCGGGACGTCCCAAGTCGCCGAGGCAGCTCACCTCGTCGATGTGTGCGTTGACTACGTCGGCCGCGACGGAGTGCAGGACATGGCCGCCCTCGCTGCGCGGTTCGCCACCGACATCACCGCACCGGTGGTGCTCGATTCGACGGAGCCTGAGGTGATGCAGGCCGGACTGGAACGCCTCGGGGGGCGGTGCGTGCTCAACTCGGCGAACCTCGAGGACGGCGACGGCCCCCGCAGCCGAGCCGACCGGGTGTTCCGGCTGGCTCGAGACCATGGGGCTGCGGTGATCTGCCTCCTCATCGACGAGGCGGGGCAGGCGCGGACCGTCGATTGGAAACTGCGCGTCGCTCACCGCCTCCACGACCTGGCGACGGAGCGCTACGGACTGGCGCCCGACGATCTGTTCTTCGATCCGCTGACGTTCCCGCTGACGACCGGCGACGACGATCTCCGGCGTGACGGGATCGCCACCCTCGAGGCACTGACGCAGATCAAGGCGGAGCTGCCCGGGGTCCGGACCGTCCTCGGCGTCTCCAACGTCTCGTTCGGCATCAGCCCAGCGGCACGGCGGGTGTTGAACTCTGTCTTCCTGCACGAGGCCGTCGATCGTGGCCTGGATGCGGCCATCGTCCATGCCGGCAAGCTGCTGCCCCACCACACGATCGACGAGGACCACCGCCGGATCTGCCGCGACCTCATCTACGACCAAAGACGGGAGGGGCACGATCCCCTAGAGGAGCTCCTCGGGGCCTTTGCCGACGCGGCATCTTCAGAGACCCGGCCGGTCGAGATGTACGCCGGCCTCTCCGTCGAGGCCCGTCTGGTGCGCCGGATCATCGACGGCAATCGCCGCGGCCTCGACGACGACCTCGACGAGGCGCTCGACCGGGGTCACACCGCACTCGACCTCATCAACGACGTGCTGCTCTCCGGGATGAAGACGGTCGGGGATCTCTTCGGCTCCGGCGACATGCAGCTGCCGTTCGTGTTGAAGTCGGCAGAGACCATGAAGGCGGCGGTCGCACGGCTCGAGCCACACCTCGACCGCACCGATGTCTCCGATCGGGGCTCGATCGTCCTGGCCACGGTCAGCGGCGACGTTCACGACATCGGCAAGAATCTGGTCGACATCATCCTCACCAACAACGGGTACCGGGTCCACAACCTCGGGACCAAGGTGCCCATCGACACACTCATCGACACGTTCGAGGCCGTCGAAGCCGACGCCATCGGGATGAGCGGACTCCTCGTGAAGTCGACGTTGGTGATGCGCGACAACCTCGACGAGCTGACGCGGCGCGGCCTCGGCCACGTACCGGTCATCCTCGGCGGAGCTGCGCTGACCCGTCGCTTCGTCGAACACGACCTGCGATCGCGCTACCCCGGACCCGTGTATTACGGCAAGGACGCATTCGCCGGTCTGGCGGCCATGGAGTCCGTCATCGAAGACGACCACCACGCGCCCGAACCCTTGGTACCGCAGCCGCTCAGGAGCGGAACCCCCACACCGGGCGAGTCTCATCCAACGCGTGCCCCGTCGGTCGCAACCGACAATCCGATCCCGGTGCCGCCGTTTCTCGGCGACCGGATCGTGCGGAGCGTCGCCGTCGACGACATTGCTCCCTTCCTGAACCCGACGGCGCTGTTCCGCAACCAATGGCGGTACCGCCCGGTGGACGGTGAGTCGCACGAAGCGTTCGTCGAACGATTGCGACCGCTCCTCGCCGAGCAGCTCGAACGGGCTCGCATCGACCAGCTCCTCGATCCACAGGTCGTCTACGGGTACTACCCGGCCAACAGTGACGGCGACGAACTCATCCTCTGGCAGGACGTCGGCCGACAACGGGAGCATCTGCGATTGCGATTCCCGAGGCAGCGAGGCGCCCCATGGCTCTGTATCGCGGACTTCTACCGCCCGGTCACGAGCCCCGAGGTCGACTACGCCGCCTTCCACATCGTGACTGTCGGTCGGCGAGCATCAGAGCGGGCCGCGGAGCTGTTCGCCGCCGACCGCTACACCGACTACCTCCACCTCCACGGCCTCAGCGTGGAGATGGCCGAGGCGCTCGCTGAGTACTGGCACCACCGGATCCGTAGCGAGTGGGGGTTCGCCGACGAGGACGGCCCGACGTTGCACGGCCTGTTCAAACAGCAGTACCGCGGCGGCCGGTACTCGTGGGGATACCCGGCGTGCCCCGACCTCGAGGACAACCGCACGGTCGCCGAACTCCTCGTCGCACGCCGGATCGGGGTCGACGTCTCTGCCGAAACGGGCTTCCAGTACCACCCGGAGCAGACGACGTCGGCGCTGATCTGCCATCACCCCCAAGCCAAGTACTTCATCGCCAGACCGGCCCGGGAGGCACGTCATGCTGACGAGTAGCAATGGTTGGAAGCGGATTGCCGAGGTCAACCCGCCGGAGCTCCCGGACCTGACCCATCGTCGCCTCGACGGTGCGTTCCGCCACGTGCTCGTGACCGACAACGTGTTCGGTCGGATCCGGGTCTCACCGTATGCGTACGCGGCGCGAATCACGCACGATGTGCCGTCCGTCCATCCCACCGTCGTGGTGTCGACCCGGGATCGGAACATCCTCGCCATCGAGTCGGAAGTCCGCGGTGCGCTCGGCAACGGCGTGGATTCGTTCCTCGTGGTCGTCGGTGACACGCTCCCGGCCGTCGAGCATCTCTCGCATCACTACGAGATCGTTGAACACCTCCGCGATCTCCAGCGCAACATGCCGCCATTCGAAGTCGGAATGCCGACCCGGTTCCGGCGGTGGCAGTACGCACGACGCCTCGAGCTCGGCGCCCAGTACCTCGTCGCCGGGCCGGTCATCGATCCGGCAACCGTCGGCCCCAACGTGGCGAGCCTCCAGCGAGACCCGTCCGACCCGCCGCTGTACTTGATGGTCATCCCGCCGTTCAGCTCGACGTGGATCGACCGTATGGAGACGGTCGGGACCGTCCCGGCAACCGACGCGCTCCGGGCTCGAGTGGCCGCGGCGGACCCGACCGGCGCCCGAGCGTTGGCGTGGGAGATCACGGCAGAGATCGAGGCGGCCGCACGCGAGGCGGGGTGCGCCGGCGTCATCCTCATGGGCCTGAAGCAAGAGACCATCACCACCGAGGCAGCCAGGGACTGGCGCCCGGTGCCCACCGGCATGGGGACAACGGAACCCGCCTGAACGGTCGCCGCCCGATGGACTCAACGCGGCAGGTCAGACCGTCCCATGAGGTGCTCGTCAACGGCCCAGGCGCACTGACGGCCTTCGCGTATGGCCCAGACGACGAGCGACTGCCCGCGCCGCATGTCGCCGGCCGTGAACACACCGGGGACACTCGTCGCATAGTCGTCGGTATCGGCGTCGACATTGCCTCGACCGTCCAGTTCGACGCCCAACGAGCCCAGCAGCCCGTCGCGCACCGGCGATACGAACCCCATCGCCAGCAGCACGAGATCCGCCGGCATCGCGAAGTCTGACCCGTCGACCGTTTGCATCTGCCACGAACCGTTGTCGCGCGTCCAGTCGACCGACACACCCTGAAGACTCGTGACCACGCCGTCGGCTCCTGAGAAGGACGTAGTCGAGACCGACCAGCGACGGTCGCAGCCTTCCTCATGAGACGACGATGTACGGAGCCGGGTCGGCCAGTTGGGCCACACCAATAGCTTGTTGGGCCGCTCGTCGGGACGCGGCAGCAACTCGAGTTGGGTGACGGACGCCGCTCCTTGACGGTTTGCGGTGCCGACACAATCCGAGCCGGTGTCACCGCCGCCGATGACCACGACGTGCTTCCCCTCGGCCGTGATCGGCGGGGCTCCGTTGAGTGGCTCCCCGCCCACGCGCCTGTTCTGCTGCGTCAGGTACGGCATGGCGAAGTGCACGCCGTCGAGCTTCCGCCCGGGCACCTCGAGGTCGCGCGGGTGCTCACATCCTCCGGCGAGCACGATCGCGTCGTGCTTCTCCATCAGCTGCTCGACCGGGATATCGACGCCGATGTTGCTGTTGACCGAGAACTCGACACCCTCGGCCTGCATTTGGGACATGCGGCGGTCGATCACCGACTTCGCCAGCTTGAAGTCCGGGATTCCGTACCGAAGCAACCCACCGATCTTGGCGTTCTTCTCGTACACGGTCACTCGATGGCCGGCACGCGCCAACTGCTGAGCGCACGCCAGGCCCGCCGGACCCGAACCAACGATGCCAACCGACCTACCAGTCCGGGTGACCGGGATCTGCGGCCGGATCCACCCTTCTTGCCAGGCACGTTCGATGATCGAGTGCTCGATGGTCTTGATGGTGACCGGCGCGTCGTGGAGATTGAGCGTGCACGCTTCCTCACACGGCGCCGGACACACCCGCCCGGTGAACTCGGGGAAGTTGTTGGTCGAGTGCAAGACCTCGATCGCTTCGCGCCAGTTGTCCCGATACACCAGGTCGTTGAAGTCGGGAATGATGTTGTCGACCGGACACCCCTGGTGGCAGTACGGCGTGCCGCAGTCGATACACCGGGCACCCTGCTGGGACACCTGTTCCCCTCGAAGTGGGATCACGAACTCTCGGTAGTGATCCAGTCGCTCGTCGACCGGTTGATAGGGACGATCGGCCCGATCGAAGTCACGGAAGCCGGTGACCGATCCCATCACGACACCCCCACGGCCACTCGACCGAGTTCTTCGAGGGCCCGTCGATACTCGATCGGTACGACCTTCACGAACCTCGGTAGGTAGTCATCGAAGTGCTCGAGAATTTCACGAGCTCTCGAGCTGTCCACCAGTTCGGCGTGCCGCTCGATGAGGGTCCGCAACCGCCATGCATCGTGTCGGAGCGGATCGGCCATCAGTACAGCGGAGGTCGGATCGGGTCCCATGCCGAGGGGCGGGCCATCGTCGGGATCGATCGTCTCGAGCTCGACCATCGAACGATTGCAGCGCCGATGGAAGTCTCCGTGTTCGTCGATGACGTAGGCGATACCACCGCTCATCCCAGCCGCGAAGTTGCGTCCCGTCTCTCCGAGCACGACCACACAACCACCGGTCATGTATTCGCAGCCGTGGTCCCCGACCCGTTCGACAACCGCAATCGCTCCTGAGTTTCGAACGGCAAACCGCTCACCGGCGCCACCGTTGAAGTAGCACTCGCCGGCGATGGCGCCGTAGAGCACGGTGTTCCCGATGATGATGTTCTCGTGGGGGACGAGCGGCCCATACGGCGGCGCCGCAACGATGAGTCGCCCGCCGGACAGGCCCTTGCCGACGTAGTCGTTGGCGTCGCCCTCGAGCTCGAGGGTGACACCGTGAGCCAGCCAGGCGCCGAAGCTCTGGCCCGCGGTGCCCTTCATCCGGACGTGAATCGTGTCGGTCTCGAGACCGGCATGTCCGTAGCGTTTGGCGATCTCACCGGACAGCATCGCCCCGACCGAGCGATCGGTGTTTCCGATCGGCGTCTCGATGACGACTCGCTCGCCCCGCTCGAGCGCCGGCTCGGCCTCACGGATGAGCGTGAGGTCGAGAATCTCGTCGAGCTCGTGATCCTGTTCCTCAGTGTTGCGGATCGCAACGTCGGGACCGGCGTCCGGCTTGTACAGGATCCGCGAGAAGTCGAGCCCGCGACCCTTCCAGTGCTCGATCGCGGATCGCATGTCCAGCCGGTCGCTCTGGCCGATCATCTCGTCGAACGTGCGGAAGCCGAGTTGAGCCATGAGCTGTCGAGTCTCCTCGGCCACGAACATGAAATAGTTCACGACGTGTTCCGGCGTGCCCGGGAACAGCGCGCGCAGCTCCGGATCCTGGGTGGCGACACCGACGGGACAGGTGTTCAGATGGCACTTGCGCATCATGATGCACCCCTCGGCGATCAGCGCTGCAGTCCCGAATCCGACTTCGTCGGCGCCGAGCATCGCAGCGATGACCACGTCTCTCCCCGTTCGCATCCCGCCGTCGGCTTGAACCGCGATCCGGCCCCGCAGCCGATTCGCCACGAGGGTCTGGTGGGTTTCGGCCAGACCGAGCTCCCAGTGCGAGCCCGCCTGCATGATGGACGTCAGTGGGCTCGCCCCCGTCCCGCCCTCATTGCCGGAGATCAGCACGTGGTCGGCACGAGCCTTGGACACGCCCGCGGCGATCGTCCCCACCCCGACCTCGGACACGAGCTTGACGCTGATTCGAGCGGCCGGGTTGACATTCTTCAGGTCGTAGATGAGCTGCTTGAGGTCCTCGATCGAGTAGATGTCGTGGTGAGGGGGCGGGGAGATCAGCCCGACACCCGGCGTCGAGTGGCGCACGGCTGCGATCCGAGTATCGACCTTGTGGCCGGGCAGCTGACCGCCCTCGCCGGGCTTGGCGCCCTGCGCCATCTTGATCTGCACGTCGTCGGCATTGACGAGGTACTCCGTCGTGACCCCGAACCGCCCGGATGCCACCTGTTTGACGGCCGACCGCATCGAGTCCCCGTTCTCGAGCAGCTCGTAGCGAGCAGCTTCCTCGCCACCCTCGCCCGTGTTGGACTTGGCGCCGAGCCGGTTCATGGCAATCGCGAGATTGGTGTGAGCCTCCCAGGAGATCGACCCGAAGGACATGGCACCGGTCGCGAAGCGTCTGACGATCTCGGTCGCAGGTTCGACCTCGTCGAGGGCTACCGGTTCATCGGCAAGACGAAGCTCGAAGAGACCACGCAGGTTCTTCAGCTTCGTGTTCTGGTCGTTGACCATCGTCGAATACGACTGGAACTTCTCGAAGTCGCCCTCGCGCACGGCGTGCTGGAGCGTCGTGATGGAATCGGGAGTCCATACGTGCTCCTCCCCGCGCAGGCGGAATGCCAGTTCCCCACCGACATCGAGGGCGTCGCGGTAGACGTGGTCCTGGCCGTATGCCGCAAGGTGGCGCCGAACGGCCTCTTCGGCGATCTGGGCGAGGCCGACACCTTCGACCAGGGTGTGGGTGCCGGTGAAGTATTCGTCGATGAACGGCTGCGCGAGCCCGACGGCATCGAAGATCTGCGCCCCGCAGTACGACTGGAACGTCGAGATCCCCATCTTCGACATGACCTTCTTCATGCCCTTCTTGATGGCCTCGACGTATTGCCGTTGGGCCTGATCGACGTCGATCGGCAGGTCGTCGAGCAATGCGATCGTGTCCAGCGCCAAGTAGGGGTTGATGGCTTCTGCGCCGTAGCCGCCGAGGAGGCAGAAGTCGTGGACCTGCTTGGCTTCGCCGGTCTCGACCACGAGGCCCACCTCTGTCCGGAGACCCTCTCGAATGAGGTGGTGGTGAACCGCGGCGGTGGCGAGCAACGCGGGGATACCGACTCGCTCGGCGTCGACACAACGATCCGACAGGATCAGGATGTTGTAGCCGGACCGCACCCCTTCGGTGGCCTCGGCGCACAGGCGATCGAGGGCAGGCTTCATCCCCTCGGCGCCATCGGTGACGGGGTAGCACATGCTGAGACGGTGCGTCCGGAACGCATGATCCACATGGTTCTTGATGTGCCGCACCCGCTCGAGACCGACGTTCGTCAGGATCGGGTGGTCGATCTCGAGCCGCTTGTGAGATCCACCGGTGTTGAGGTCCAAGAGATTGGGACGGGGACCGATCAGCGACACGAGCGACATCACGAGCTCTTCGCGAATGGGATCGATCGGCGGGTTCGTGACCTGTGCAAAGTTCTGCTTGAAGTAGTCGAAGAGCGTTTTCGGCCGGTCGGAGAGCACCGCCGGCGGGATGTCGCGGCCCATCGACCCCACGGGATCCTGGCCGCTCACCGCCATCGGCTTGATGAATCGCTCGACGTCCTCACGCGTGTACCCGAACGCTTGCTGAGCATCGAGCAGTGTTTGCGGATCGGGCGGCATCGAAGGCACCTCGCTCGGCAGCTCGCTCAGCTTGATCTGCGTCTCGTCGAGCCACTGCTGGTACGGATGGGCGGTCGCCAGATCGGCCTTCAGCTCGTCGTCGCCGATGATCCGGCCCTGCTCGAGGTCGATAAGGAGCATCTTGCCGGGCTGCAAACGCCACTTCTGGACGATCTTCTCCTCGGGGATGTCCAGCACACCGATCTCGGAGGCCATGACGATGAGGTCGTCGTCGGTGACGAGATACCGGGCGGGGCGCAGCCCATTACGGTCGAGCGTTGCGCCGATCTGCCGACCATCCGTGAACGCAACTGCAGCCGGACCGTCCCACGGTTCCATCAGGGCGGCGTGGTACTCGTAGAAGGCGCGGCGATCCTCATCCATGAGCGGATTGTCCGCCCAGGCCTCGGGAATCATCATCATCATGGCGTGGCCGAGCGAGTAGCCCCCGGCCAGGAGGAGCTCGAGGGCGTTGTCGAAGGTCGCTGAATCCGAGGCGCCGTCTCCGATCAACGGCCAGAGCCGGTAGAGGTCGTCGCCGAGGATCTCTGAATGCATGTTGTGGCGGCGAGCCGCCATCCAGTTGATGTTGCCGCGCAGCGTGTTGATCTCGCCGTTGTGACAGAGATACCGGAAGGGCTGGGCGAGGCGCCAGCTCGGGAACGTGTTGGTGGAGAACCGCTGGTGGATCAACGCCAGCGCCGACTCCACCCGCGGGTCGACGAGGTCGCGGTAGTACACCGACAGGTTCTCGGCGAGCATCATGCCCTTGTAGGTGATCGTGCGAGCGGACATCGACGTGACGTAGTAGAAGTCGTCCGCCGTCACGTGCGGCGCTCGGCGCCGGACCGTGTTGTGGGCCCGCTTACGGATGACGAAGAGCTTGCGCTCGAACGTGTCGACGTCCGCGACGCCGTCTCCCCATCCCACGAAGATCTGCCGAATCACGGGCTCCAATGGCTTGACGCTCTCGCCGAGGCAGCTCGAGTCGACCGGCACGTCGCGCCAACCGAGCACCTCGAGACCGGTGCTCACGACGAGTTCGGTGAGCGCGTTCTCGCACAGGATCCGATCGGCCTTGTCCTGGGGAAGGAACACCATTCCGACGCCGTACTCCCCAACGCCGGGAAGCTCGAAGCCGAGCTGCGCTGCCTCGTCCCGGAGGAACTCGTGCGGGAGTTGGATCAGCATTCCCGCCCCATCGCCGGCGAGCGGATCGGCGCCGACTGCACCTCGGTGCGTCAGGTTGGTGAGTGCCGTCTGGCCCTTGCGAACGATCTCGTGGCTCTTGCGGCCGCGGATGTCTGCAACGAAGCCGATGCCGCACGAGTCGTGATCCAACGTGGGGTCGTACGCTGAGTCCATGGGAGCGCTCTCAACAGGTTGGGAGGGCTCACCATATCGCGTCCGAAGGACCCTGAAGCCGGTCTGGGCAACAATTAACACGGCGTTCACAGCATGGTCCTCCCTATCGTCGGGTTATGGGCGACCTGACGATCGAAGCGGTCACCGCCGACCGTTGGCCGGATGTGCTTGAGTTGTTCGGCGACAGCGGCGCGTACTCGAACTGTTGGTGTACGTGGTGGTTGCTCACGGCGTCTGCCTGGGATGCGGCGTCGGCACCGGAGCGACGGGCGCTGCTGCAGAGGAAGGTCGAGGCCGGAGATGCGCCGGGACTGCTCGCCTACCGAGGGAACGAGCCGATCGGGTGGTGCGCCGTCGGCCCACGGGCGTGGTACGGCCGGCTGAACTCGCAACACTCCCGCGTCTACCGCCCGATCGATGACGCGGCGACCTGGGTGGTCAACTGCTTCTTCATCCGGAAGGACCTGCGGGGCACCGGGATGGCGACTGTCTTGCTGGACGCCGCGGTCGAACACGCTGCAACCCATGGCGCCACGATCGTCGAGGCCTACCCGGTCGACCGGGCGGTCCAGGAAGCTGGGAGCGCGCTGTTGTTCGTCGGCACTCTCACGATGTTCGAGGCGGCCGGGTTCGCCGAGGTCGCCCGGGTAGGCAAACGTCCGCTGGTTCGTCTCGGCCTCGGCGATTCACCGGGAGCATCCTGACCTGATAGCGAAGATCCGAGATGCGCAACCGTGCTTCGCGGCATACGATTCGGTGACGCTGCGGTAGGCCCGCAGCTCGCTTAGCGTGGAGCGCCACACTTCGAAGGCATCTGAGGGGAGATCGATCACATGTCTACCTCCAATTCGGGCGTCGGACCGTCCGCCGCCCGGATCGAGAACGGGACCAAGGTGTACGGGTCGGGCGACACCGCAGTTCGCGCACTCGATGGCATCACCGCCGACTTCGGCCGCGGGGTGTTCACCGCGATCATGGGGCCATCGGGAAGCGGCAAGTCGACGTTGCTTCACTGCCTCGCCGGACTCGACGACCTCACCTCAGGGCAGGTGTTCATCGGCGACACCGACCTCAGCACGCTGAGCGATGCTGAACTCACGCTGCTGCGCCGCGAGCAGATCGGTTTTGTGTTCCAGGCGTACAACCTCGTCAACACGCTCACTGCGGAGGAGAACATCCTGCTCCCGCTGGCCCTGGCCGGGAACGACTCGCGGACACCGTGGTTCGAGGAGGTCGTGGAGACTGTCGGGATCGGTGACCGCCTGACCCACCGGCCCACGGAGCTGTCGGGCGGTCAGCAGCAACGGGTCGCGGCGGCCCGTGCGCTCGTTTCGCAGCCGTCGATCGTCTTTGCCGACGAGCCGAGCGGCAACCTCGACTCGAATTCCGGGGCCGAGCTCCTGACCTTCATGCAGTCTGCAGTCCGTGAATACGGCCAGACGATCGTCATGGTCACCCACGACCCCAACGCCGCCAGCTACGCAGACCGCATCGTGTTCCTCGCGGACGGCCAGATCGTCGATGAACTGCACGATCCGACCCCCGACGCCGTCCTCGACGAGATGCGCAAACTCGGGAGCTGAGCCATGTGGAAACTGATCCGCCGGTCGGTACTGGCGCACAAGGTTCGCTTCTTCCTGACCGCATTCAGCATCGTGCTCGGTGTCGGCTTCGTGGCGAGCACCTTCATCTACACCGACACGATCAACGCAGCGTTCTCCGGGATATTCGACGATGCGTTCGCCGGCATCGACGTCCAGGTCTCCAGTGAGAGCGAGTTCACCCTCGCCGACCCACCCCTGATCGACGAGTCGGTGACCGATGTCGTCGCAGCCGTGCCCGGCGTCGACCGGGCGATTCCCTCGCTCACCCGAATCGGCATTCAGTTCATCGACGATGAAGGCGAGCCCGTTTCGAGCGGGGGTGCACCGAACATCGGCGGGTACTTCCCGGCCGATGTCGGCATGGGCTTTGCCGGCATCGAGATCGAATCGCCGGGCGGACCCCCGACCGGGCCCGGCGAGGTTCTCATCGATGCCGGGACGGCAGATGACCTCGATCTCGAGGTAGGCGACACCGTCGACGTGGTGTCGACGATCCGCCAAGCCGCGCCGTACACCGTGGTCGGCATCGTCACCTTCGGTGGGCTCGACAGCTTGGGCGGCAGCACCTTCGCCCTCTTCGATCTGCCGACCGCCCAGTCTCTCATCGGCGCTGAAGGCCAGATCGACGGCGTGTCCGTCCTGGCCACGCCGGGCACGAACGCAGAACAACTCGTCGCCGACATCCAGGCGGTCCTGCCCTCCGGCACCATCGCCCAATCGGCCCAGGATGCCGCCGAAGCGGACGCCGCGGAAACACAAGAGGCGCTGGCGTTCTTCGGGACGTTCCTCAGCATCTTCGGCTTCGTCGCCCTCTTCGTCGGCACCTTCATCATCGCCAACACATTCCGAATCATCGTGGCGCAACGGACGCGAGAGCTCGCACTACTGCGGGCGCTCGGAGCGACGGCCCGTCAGATCCGCCAGCTCGTGATCGGCGAGGCGCTCCTCGTGGGAGTCGCTGCCTCGATCTCGGGAGTTGTCGCCGGGATGTTCCTCGCCGTCGTGCTGCAGCAGGTGCTCGACGCTGCGGGCGTCACCCTTCCGACGACGACGCTGCGGCTGCAGCCGCGTACCGTGATCCTTGCGCTGCTCGTCGGCGTGGTGGTCACCATCATCTCTGCGTGGCTCCCGGCCCGCCGGGCAGCCAGGATCTCCCCGATGGAAGCACTCCACGAGCGGGAGTCCACGATCGGATCTCTGCGCACCCGTGGGATTGCCGGGACGACGGTGATGTCGGCCGGGTTCCTCTTGCTCATCCTCGGCCTCTTCACGGATGTCGAGGCGGGTCCGGTTTCGAGCATCCTGTTGGTCGGTCTGGGCGCAGCGATCATCCTCATCGCCGTCACCATCCTCGCACCGCTCATTGCTCGGCCGGTGCTGCGGGTCCTCGGCCCGGTGGTGCGTTTTGCCACGAGGTTCATCTTCCAGCCGCTCCTGTTCCCGCTCGCGGTACTCACGATTCAGGTGTGGCTGCCCTACTACCTGGTGTGGAACGCCGGTGCCCGGGACTGGCGTCGGCCCATGGACTTCTACGAACAGCGGGTTCGGGCGACGGAACCGCTGCGCCGGGCGATCAGCTGGCTGGCGATGGCGGCCCGCTCGGTCCTGTGGGTGGCAGCGTTGGTCGTCTCGTGGCTCTGGGCGCTGCCGTATGCGGTCTATCGCCTGGTGACGAACAAGGTCTCGTGGTCGGAGTTGTGGGCACCGCTGATCGGCTTCTGGCGCAACGAGTTCCGTTCGTACTGGCGCCGGGCGACGCACCAAACCACCGGGACCATTGCGCAGCAGAATGCGCGCAAGACACCGCGCCGTACGTCTGCCACTGCCGGCGCCATCATGATCGGCATCGCCCTCGTGACGCTCGCCGCCGTCCTGGCCGCATCGATCCAGGGACTCGTCGACAACCTCATCGACGACGGAATCGACGCCGATCTCATCGTGCAGCCGGAGAATCCGTTCCAGTTCACGAGCTTCTCACCCGAGCTCGCCGACCGCATCGCCGATGACGCTGCCGTCGCCGACTCGACGACCCTGAGACAGGGCCTCGCCATCGTCGATGAGACGGAGGTCTTCATCGCCGGAGTCGAGGACAACTTCAGCGAGTTCGTGGCGTTCGATTCCCTCGAGGGCCGCTTCGATCTCGGCCCAACGAGCGTTGCGCTCGACAAGGCAACCGCCGACGACGCCGGGTACAGCCTCGGTACCACGATCGCGATGACCTTCCCCGACGGGACGATCGAGATGCTGACGCTCGATGCGATCTACGAGTCGCCGGGGGCAGCCGGCTATGCCGTGAGCCTGGAGACGTTCGCCGCGCGCAACCCGTCCGCCGGAGACAGCCAGATCTACATCCGACTGCTCCCCGACCAAGACCTCCTGGCAACCCAGGAGCGACTCATCGACCTCGCCGCCGACATCCCGAGCGCCGCGATCCTGACGCTGGACGAGCTCCGGTCGCAGATCGAGGACCAGATCAATGGTCTGCTCGGATTCATCTTCGGCCTCCTCGGGCTGGCCGTCATCATCTCGCTCTTCGGTGTCACCAACACCATGACGTTGAGCGTCTTCGAGCGCACCCACGAGATCGGTCTGCTGCGAGCGGTCGGTATGACCCGTCAGCAGACGAGGCGAATGATCCGGGGCGAAGCATCGATCATCTCCGTGTTTGGGGCCATTCTCGGTGTCCTCGTCGGCATCCTGTTCGGCTGGGCACTCATCCGTGCGCTGGCCGACCAAGGATTCGACACGTTCGTGATCCCCGGCGTGACGCTCACGATCTGGATCGCAGGAATTGGCATCGCCGGCGTGATCTTTGCGCTCATCCCGGCGTGGCGGGCGTCACGCCTGAACGTGCTGGAAGCCATTTCGTACGAGTAGGCCTGCCAGTAGCCAGTAGCCAGTAGCCGCGGACTGGCTTCGCCAGTCCGTTGGAGTTC
>JASJAX010000102.1 GCA_030066755.1 Acidimicrobiia bacterium | reverse complement strand
ACGAACGCCGAGGCGAAGATGAGGCTGACGATCGTCATGACCTTGATGACGATGTTCATCGCCGGACCCGACGTGTCCTTGAACGGGTCACCGATCGTGTCACCGACGACGGCCGCCTTGTGGGCATCCGAACCCTTGCCACCGAAGGCACCGGCCTCGATGAACTTCTTGGCGTTGTCCCACGCACCGCCCGCGTTGGCCATGAAGATGGCCAGCAGGAACCCGCTGACGAGCGCACCGGCGAGAAGACCACCGAGCGCCCGCACCGAGATGAACCCGACGACGATCGGGAGGGCAACGGCGCCCATCCCGGGGAGGATCATCTCGCGCAGTGCCGCCGTCGTGGAGATATCGACACACTTGGCGTACTCGGGTTTGGCGTCCTCACGTCCCTCACGCAATCCGGGGATCTCCCGGAACTGGCGCCGCACCTCTTCGATCATCTGGTTGGCCGCACGGCCAACCGCCTGGATCGTCTGCGAAGCGAAGAGGAACGGGAACATCCCACCGAGGAACAGCCCGACCGTCACGTGGATGTCCAGGATGTCCAACACGGGCAAGTCGCCGCCGGCATCGACCACGGCCTGACGGAAGGTGAAGAACAGGGCGAGGGCAGTAACTGCCGCAGACGCAATCGCGAAGCCCTTGGCCACGGCAGCCGTCGTATTGCCGAGGGCGTCCAGTGCATCCGTCGTTTCGCGAACCTCCGGCGGGAGATGCGCCATCTCGGCGATGCCGCCGGCGTTGTCGGCGATCGGACCGTAGGCATCGACGGACACCGTGATCCCGAGCGTCGACAGCACACCGATGGCCGCAATCGCGATGCCGTAGATCCCGGCGAGATCGGCATCGAACGCCATGTCGCCGCCCCAATAGGCGCCGGCCATGCCAAGGGCAACCACGATGACCGAGAAGGCCGACGAGCGCATGCCCTCGGCGATGCCGGAGAGGGCCACGGTCGCCGGGCCCGTCTGCGACTGCCGGGCGATCTCCTTGACGATCTTGAAGTGGTCGGAGGTGAAGACCTCGGAAATCTTCCCGATCAGCCAGCCGACGAACAGGCCGACGACCACGGAGATCACGAGCCCGAACCAGTTGTCGACCCCGTCGACGCCGCTGAACATGACCGGGGTCAGTATCAGCACACCGGCCACAGTGGTCCCCATCGCAACATACGTTCCCCGATGCAGTGCGGCAGCGAGGCTGCCCTTGCCGGGCCGCACGAAGAAGGAGCCGAGGATCGAGGCACCCATGCCGATCGTTGCGATCATGAGCGGATAGAAGAAGGCCTCCTCCCGGAAACCCTCGTTGGCGAAGGCGAAGGCAGCGAAGACGATCGGGGCGATCATCGAACCGACGTACGACTCGAAGAGGTCTGCACCCATGCCGGCGACGTCACCCACGTTGTCACCGACGTTGTCGGCGATCGTCGCCGGGTTCCGGGGGTCGTCTTCGGGAATGCCCGCTTCCACCTTGCCCACCAGGTCGGCACCAACGTCGGCTGCCTTGGTGTAGATGCCACCACCGACACGGGAGAACAGCGCGATCGACGAGCCACCGAGCCCGATTGCAGTCAGGACGTTGAAGGCCTGATTCGGCTGATCGGCGGTGTTCAGGTCGAGCACCTCGACGAACAGCAGGTAGCCGAGCGACAGCCCGAGCAGACCGAGTCCGGCGACTGTGAAGCCCATGACGGCGCCGCCGCGGAACGACAGCGGCAACGCCTTGGCGATGCCTCCTTGCCGCGCCGCCTCTGCGGTACGCGCATTCGCCGCTGTGGCGATCCGCATCCCGATGAAGCCTGCGAGCGCCGACAGGAACGCACCGAAGACGTACGCAATCCAGCCCCACGGCCAACCCCAGTCGAGCAAGACACCGATGAGGACGGCCAGAACCGCGACGAAGACCGCCACGGCGGTGTACTCCCGGCGAATGAAGGCCATTGCGCCCTCACGAATGGCGCCCATCAGCTCCTGCATACGTTCGCTGCCGGGGTTGGCGCTGTTCACCTCACGGGCGAAGTAGAAGGCCAATCCGAGCGCAGCCAACGCCAGAACAAGCGCAAGCCAGAGCCAAGTGATCGGTTCCAAGATGCCTCCCAGTCCTAGGTAGATCGCAAACCGGCGAAAGTCTACCTGGCACCCTCGCACCGCCCCATTCGGGAAGAAAGAGTCGTCAGTCCTCAGTCGTCGGTCGTCAGCCGTCAGAGTCAGGCGGCTGAGTAGCCACTACCTGCGCCACAACTCGCGCTGGAACAGCAGCATGATCGGGAAGATCTCGAGCCGCCCAACGATCATCAGGAACGACAGGAGCCACTTCCCGAGCGCGGGTACTGCCGCATAGTTGCTCGTGGGGCCGACGGCCCCGAGCCCAGGACCGACGTTGCCGATCGACGACGCCACTGCCGACGCCGAGTCCACGAATCCGATGTCCATGTTCGCCACATCGACGATCATCGAGAAGACGAACGTTCCCGTCATGAACAGGAACATGTAGAGCAGGAAGAAGCTCTGCACGGACTTGATGATCTCGTCGGGAACGATGCTCTTGCCGAACCGCACAACGAAGACACCTTTCGGGTGCACGACCTGCTGAAGGTCGGCCTTCGATGCCTTGTACAGCACGCCGAGCCGATACGGCTTGACCGAACCACCGGTCGAACCGGCCATACCGCCGACGAACATCAGCCCGAACACCATCACTTGGAGCACGAGCGGCCACGCACCGAAATCCGCCGTGCCGTAGCCGGTCGTCGTCACCAGCGACACGACGGTGAAGAGGCCGTCGCGAATCGTCTCCTCGACCGCGGGGCCCCAAGTCGCGAGGACTGCAACGGTCGAGGCGGCCACGATGATGCCGACATAGAGCCGGAACTCGGCGCTGCGTGGATACTCGATCGGCTTGCGGAGGCCACGGAAGTGCAGCGCAAACGAGGCACCGGCGAGGAACATGAAGACGATGACCACCCACTGGGCGTACGGGCTGAACGCGTTCATCGAGCCGGCATCGGTGCTGAATCCGCCCGTCGACATCGTGGTGAACGAGTGGGCGATCGCCTCGAAGAGCGTCATGTCTCCGGCCCAGAGCAGCAGAGCTTCGGCGACGGTGAACCCAACGTAGATCAGCCAAAGACGTTTGGCCGTCTCGCGGAAGCGAGGCGTCAGGCGGTCCGGAGTGGGCCCCGGTGATTCGGCCCGGGCCAGTTCGACACCCCCGATGCCCAGCAGCGGGAGAATTGCGATGGACAGGACGATGATCCCCATCCCGCCCATCCATTGCGTGAGCGATCTCCAGAACTGCATGCCGTGCGAGAGTGCACCGGGATCGGGCACGACGGACGCGCCGGTCGTCGAGAACCCGGCGGCCGTCTCGAAGAACGCATCAGAGATCCCACCGATCTCATTCGTGAGCAGGTACGGCAACGTCCCGAAGGCCGTCATCACGATCCACGAGAGGCCGACGATGGCGAAGCCCTCGCGCGCCGTGAGGCGTTTGGGTGCGGGGAACCAGCGCCACGCCCCGGCGCCGGCACCGATCGTCAGCGCCGCCGCGAGGAGGATCCGGATGCCCTGCTCGATCTCGCCGTAGATGAACGCCACGGCGACGGCCGACAGCATTGCGAGACCTGCGGCCGCAACCACTGCGCCGATGACATGGAGCAGTCGCTTGATCTGCATCAGCCGGAAAGGCGCTCGACTTCGTGGATCGCCTTGGGCAGGGCGATCACGATCAGCCGATCCGCCACCTGGATCTTCGTGTCCCCGCGGGGCACGAACACCGTGTCCCCGCGAATGAGCCCTCCCACGATCATGTCATGCGAAAGATGCACATCGCGCAGCGACTTGCCTGCAACCCGCGAGTCGGAACCGACCTCTACCTCGAGCGCCTCGGCGTCACTGTCCTGGAACGTGACGACGGAATGGATCCGGCCGCGCCGCACGAAGCGCAGGATCTCGTTGGCGGCCGAGAGGCGCGATGACACAGCGGCGTCGATGCCGACACCGCCGAGCAATCGGACGAGGTCGAGACGGTGGAAGCGCGCAACGGCCGTTGGCACCCCCAGCGCCTTGGCGACGAGACAGCTCAGAATGTTGACCTGGTCCCAGCCGGTAAGGCCGAGGATGACGTCGGAGGTGTCGACACCCTCCATCTGGATGAGCCGGGGGTCGGTGGGATCGCCACATACACCGATGATTCGCTGGTTGTCCGCCACGATGCGACGGACACGCTCAGGGTCTTGGTCGACGAGAACGGTCTGGATACCACCGGCCGCCATCCGACGAGCGGTCAACTCGGCGAGTCGAGTGGCGCCGACCACCGTGACCTTGCGGGCGGCTTCCTCGCGCAGCCCGAGCAACCGGAACGCTTCCTCAGTCTGCTGGGTCTCGGCCATGAAGAGGACGTGATCGCCCGGCAGGATGCGAGTGTGACCGCGGGCAATCATCGTTTCGCCGTCGCGAATCACGGCAACGACGATCCACGTCCAGCCATCGACCATGTCCCGCAACTCAGCGAGGGTCCGCCCTGCGACCGGCGCATCGGAAGATATGAAGCCGCCGATGAGGTCGAGGCGGCCGTCGGCAAACTCGATCAGCTCGCTGACGCCGCGCTGGCGAACGAGCAACTCCAGGTCGCGAGCGGTGGCTTCGCCCGGGTCGATGAGCAAGTCGACACCGAGGGCCTCTGCCTCCGTACGCAGCTGCGGATCCTCGACCCGGGCGATCCGTCGTGGCGCTCCGAGTCGGCCGCCGGCGTGGGTGGCGAGCACGTTGACGGCATCGGACGAACTCACGGCGATGAGGAGGTCGGCCCGGTCGACTCCGGCCTCGGAGAGCGTCTCGTCGCTGGCGCCGTTGCCGTGGATGACGAGGCAGTCGATCTCTTCCTGGACCTCGGCGGCACGCTTCGCATCCGATTCGATGACGACGACGTCCTGGCCCTCGAGCGACAATCGCTCGGCGAGATAGGAGCCGACGGCTCCGGCTCCGATCACGACGATTCGCATGGATGACCTGCCCGGGGTTCGTTCATCTGCATCGCGGAGGGTAATGCCAATGCGCCGTGGGTCGCAGTCGAGCACAGCGACCGCATGTCGAGCGGCCTCCGGTACCATCGCATCGTGCCGGGAACCCTCCATTCGAGACTCGCCGTTGGCGCGCTTGCGTTGGCGCTCGTCGCCGCTGCGTGCTCCGGCGGTGAGTCCGCAACGACCACAACGACGACCACCGTGCTGACGACCCTCCCTCCTGTGGCGACGACCACGCAGCCACCGCCGCCGACGACCGTGGCGCCCACCACGATTGCGCCGGTCGCCTACGAAATCACGGGGCCGCTCAATGCAGGGATCGATGCGGCGATTGCCGACGTCTACGGCTGGATGGCGAACGATGATGATCGGGAGCAGGCGCCGGGGGTACCGGACGCACTGCTGGATCACCTCGAGTCACTCGAGGCACCGACGGCGACCGAGTTGGAGGCCACGGGTGCCGTCGGAGAGCTCCCCAACGGCGACCGGGTGGCGGTCGCCTTCGTGGGTGACGACACCTGGTTCCTGGTTCGAGACACGGGACCATGGAGGATCGTTGGCGCCGATCCGGCGGACGCGTCGCCGTGGCTGGGCGATGAGCCGCGAACGCTCCTCGTTCTTGGTTCCGATGCACGCGTGGGGCAGAACCAGCTTCGTTACCGTGCGGACAGTATTCACGTCCTCACGGTCGCCCCCACGCTCGAAGCGGGAGCGATCGTCGGGTTCCCTCGCGACTCGTGGATCGACAAGGAAACGGTGCTCGCCGGCAATGAGACGGCGCAACTGCCCGAGTCCGATCTCCCGTCGGGCGGCACCAAGTGGACGAATCTGCTCGCCAGTCGCGGTCCGGAGATCATGCTGGGGACCGCCGAGGTGGTCACCGGGCTCGATCTCGAGGGCTACGTCATCACCGGGTTCAAGGGTTTCGACGGGCTGATCAGCCACCTCGGCGGTCTCGTGATCGACCTCCCCCGGACCATGCGGACCGGGAACACCTGGGCGAACTTCTCGGCCGGCCTCCAGACGCTCAACCCCACCAGGGCTCTCCAGCTCGCTCGCATCCGCAAGGGCTTGCCGCGGGGCGACTTCGACCGGTCGTTCAATCAGGGGCTCATCATGCAGGCAGCGATGGCAATGGTACAGGAGATGGGCATCGAGACCACGCCTGCGCTGCTCCAGGTCCTCCTCGAGAACGCATGGACGGATCTCGATACCGAAGCCTTGTTCACGTGGGCGCTCAGCGCGTTCATGATGGAGCCGGAGGCGTTGACCAACATCGTGGTGGAGGGGTCGACGGGCCGGGTCGGTGCGGCCGCAGTCGTGTTCCTGAACGAAGAGGCCGTCGCCGCGACCTCGGCGGACCTCGCCGATGACGGACTCCTCAACGACTCGGCGACCCTCGAGGCCACGACCGCGTCGCAGCCGTGAGATAGGTTGAGGCCGGGGAAAGGGACGGGTTCGGTCGGGTCGACACGGCGGCCTCGGTCCCAAGTCCCAGGTCCCAGGTCCCAAGTCCCAAGTCCCAAGTCCCACGTCCCAAGTCTCACGTCACAAGTCTCGAGCCGAGATCGGCGTGCTTGGATCTGAGGACGTACTGTCAGGGATAACAACCATGAGCTTGGAACGCAGCTATCAGATCACGATCGACTGTTCGGATCCGGACCGGATGGCGCGGTTCTGGGCTCCGGTGCTGGGGTACGAGCTGCAGGAGCCGCCCGCGCCCCACGCCTCTTGGAAGGACTACTGGGTCAGTGTCGGCGTGCCGGAAGACGAGGCAGAGGGATACGGGTACGACTCGATCGTCGACCCGACCGGCGCCCGGCCACGCATCTGGTTCCAGCAGGTGCCGGAGCCGAAGGAACTGAAGAATCGGCTCCACTTCGATCTCCTGGTCGGCGGTGGGCGTAGCGTGCCACTCGTCGAGCGCAAGCGTCGGGTGCAAGAGGAGGCCGATCGAGTCAGTGCCCTCGGCGCAACCGAGCTGCGGGTGATGGACAACTCCGAGCACAACCACTTTGCGATCGCGATGGTCGATCCGGAAGGCAACGAGTTCGACATCGTGTGAGGCCGAACTCGTGCCGCTCTCCCGTGGATTGGCTGCGGTGCTTCAGCGATCGAACCGAAGGAGACCCTTGATGCGGCCACTCTGGAGGTTCGTCTCGTCCTTGAGGAACATCAGACCCCTCCCGTGAGCATCCTCGAACGCGCCCTCTCCGCCGACGACGCGGAAATGGACGGCGACCTTGCTGACCCATTCGGTCGTGACGTCCCCCTTGAATCGGAAGTACCCCTCGTACGCGACATGGAGCTCGTCCTCGCCGGCGGACAGGATCATCAGGCCGCCGCCGATCTGACCCCAGGCCTTGCCTTCAGGCGGCGTCAGCCAGCGACTGCAGTGCTCGGACGCCACGGCCATGTCGCCCTTGAAGACTCGGGTCTTCACCTCCATCGTCCCGGCGCTCGAGAGGATCCATTCGAACCCCTCCGGGCACCGTTCGCCGACTGCGTCCGGATCGGGGTTGAAGCCGACCGTCACTCCTTCGTAGTTTCCCTTCAATCGGTGCCCGCCACACGCCATCGCCGGTGCTGCCGCCAGCAGCATGAAGGCCGTCAGCAGCACGGCGATCTTCCACACTGATTTCCGCATGTCGTCCTCTCCCCTTCTCGACCTTTTCCGGCCTGTTCGTTGGCTGGAGCCCGATCGTCAGCCGGGTGTCACACTCAGAATCGCCCCGACAAATACTCGATCGGTCCCGTTCGGACTCGTGTTGCACGAGACCCCGTAGCGTCCTTCGGTGAACTCGAAGGGCAACCGCATGGACGTGGCTCCGTCCTCGAGGAGGACCGACCCGTTGCGTCCGAGCCACGGGGGGATCGCTCGAGCTGGATGGGTCGCCGCCCAATCCAGGAGCTCGTCCATCCCGACATCGTCACCGACGATCGTGTGGACATACAGCACCACCGGTTCGGTACCCGGTGCCCGCTCGAACTCCATGACGCCGTTGCCCGGCAGGAGCTCAGTTGGTCCGGTATAGGTGCAGGCCTCTCCGTCGAAGAACACCTCCATGACGGCCGACTCGGCGGCCACCGGGCCCGACCGCGTCGCGTTGAAGACCAGGGCGCCCAAGCCAATCACGCCGACCAGCAAGACCACGGATGCGGCGACCATTGCCGGCTTCCACCCCCGCTGCAACGACACGCCGCCACGCCCGTTCACCGGCCGGCGTTTCTCAGTCAGCACATCTCGTTCGACATCGTGCACGATCTCCCCCTCGGACTCGGTGGCGACGTCGAGCTGGTCGGGATCCGCAACGGGATTGGCTTCGATGAACAGCGCAAAGACGTGTTCCGGCGTGTTCATCGAGCACCTCCTGGGTTGTCCAGCCCGACCACTCTGCGCAAGGTCCGGGCGAGCGTCACGGTGTCGTACTTCTCTGCAAGCCGCCGCTTGGCGCGATGGAAACGCTGATCCACCGTCGCAACTGAGCAACCGAGGATGTCGGCAATCTGACGATGAGAGAGACCCTCCCATCCGGCAAGTCGGAGGATCTCTCGATCACGGTCGTTGAGCAGCGCGCTCGCCTCGAGCACGTGCTCCAGCTCCTCGCGCATGACGACGACCTGGCCCGGGTCCACCTGCGTTCGACCGCGTTGCGCCCGCAGTTCATTCTCGAGCCTCCGTCGTCTTCGAATCCCCCGCCAATGGTGCCCGAGCACCTTTCGTGCCACTCCGTAGAGCCACGGAAGGGTCTCGTCTCCTGAGGGGAGATCGTCGAGCTTCCGCCAGGCGATCTCCATCACCCGGTTGGCTGCCGCACGTGCGTCGGCAGGTTCGGTTCGGCGCATGCAGTACGCCAGCACGTCGCGGTAGTGACGGTCGTAGACCAGATCGAATCTGGTCGTGGGATCCGCCATCGTGCTCCCCTTCCGCCGCTGGACCTTCACCCCTGGTCATGCCCGGCTCGGGACAGATCTGACAGGCAGTTCCAAGCCCGCTCCTCTCAGTGTCTCCACATCGCTGGGCATCCACTAGGGCAACACGGGCCTCGCGTCTGCCCAGGGTCGACCGGATCCGGCAGCTTGTCGCTGGCCGTCGGTACGCTGCGCGCGTGAGTGCGATCGACGCGGTCATCGCCGCATGGCATGAGGATGAGGAGGCGATTGAGCGGATCGCCCACATCGAGCATGTCCCCGGACACGCCGGATTCTTCGCCGACCTCGACCCTCCGCCGCCGCCCCTCGTCGCCGAACGCCTGCGGTCGGCAGGGATCGAGCGGCTCTGGCGCCACCAGGAGCGCGGTATCCGGTCGGTCAGAGCGGGACACCACACCGTCGTCGTGTCGACCACCGCTTCCGGCAAGTCGCTCGTCTATCAGCTCCCCATCGCCGAGACCATCGCCGCCGATCGGCATGCGAGCGCGCTCTTGATCTTCCCTACCAAGGCGCTCGCCCAGGACCAGTTCCGAAGCCTGCACCGGTTCGGTTCCGACGAGTTGGTTGCGGCGATCTACGACGGCGACACCGAGACCGACGATCGGCGGTGGGCCCGACGCAACGCCAACGTCATCCTCACGAATCCGGACATGATGCACGTCGGCATGCTCCCGTATCACGCTCGCTGGGAGCCGTTCCTGTCGCGTCTGCAGTACGTGGTGGTCGACGAACTGCACACGCTGCGCGGTGTCTTCGGGAGTCATGTGGCCCACGTGCTGCGGCGCCTCCGGCGAGTGGCGGCCCACTACGGCGCCCGTCCCACCTTCGTCTTCACGTCGGCGACAATCGGCAACCCTGGGGAGCTGGCTGCCGCGCTCACCGGTCTCGATGTCGAGGTCGTCGAGGACGACGGGGCACCGGTCGGCGAGAAACGATATGTGCTCTGGAACCCCGAGCTCGAGGATCCCGAACGGGGAATCCGGGCCAGCCCCATGACCGCAGCCACCCGGGTGTTCAGCGACCTCGTCACGCGCGACCTCCACACGATCGTCTTCTCACGAAGCCGCAAGGCGAGCGAGTTGATCTACCGCTGGGCGCGTGATCGGGTCCCTTCCGAGGTGGCCGATCGCATCGCGTCGTACCGCGGTGGCTACACAGCCGCCGATCGGCGGCGCATCGAACAGGCCCTGTTCTCCGGAGAGCTCGTCGGCGTGACAGCGACCAATGCGCTCGAGCTCGGCATCGACGTTGGCGGCTTGGACGCTGCCGTCATCACGACCTTCCCGGGCACGATCGCGTCGTTCCGCCAACAGGCCGGGCGCTCCGGCCGCGACCGCTCCGAGTCGCTGGCCGTCCTCGTTGCCGGCCAGGACGCTCTGGATCAGTACTACGTCACCCATCCGTGGGACCTCTTCGGACGACGCCCCGAAGCGGCCGTGGTCAACCCCGCGAATCCGACCGTGATGGAAGGGCACCTCAGGTGTGCGGCCCACGAACTCCCGCTCGTTCCCGACGATCGCGACGTCTTCGGCCCGGAGATGGAGGAGATCGTTCCCGACCTCGTCGCGGCCGGTGATCTCGGCATCCGCCGGGGCCGGCTGTTCTACGGCGGCGGCGGGTCGCCGGCGCGGTCGATCGATCTGCGCACTTCCGGGCGTGGCGGGGCGTACTCGATTTGGACCGAGTCCGGTGATCTCCTCGGGTCCGTGGACGAGGACCGAGCGTTCACCCAGTGCCACGAGGGTGCGGTGTATCTCCACCAAGGGGACACGTTCGTTGTCGAAACCCTCGATACCGGCGACCGTGAGATCCGGGTGCGCCTGGGTTCGGTCGACTACTACACCCAGCCGAAGATCGACAAGGATCTCGCGGTGGTGAAGACACTGGAGCGCCGTGTCGTCGGCGACATCGTTGCCCACCACGGAATCGTCGATGTCACCAGCCATGTGCTCGGCTACCAGAAGAAGGCGATCCGTACCGCCAAGATCATCGACACGTTGCCGCTCGACCTGCCGCCCCGACAGTTCACGACCCAGGCGTTCTGGTACGTGTTCCCGGAGTGGCTCGTCGATGCTGCGGGAATCGCCGGCATCGATCTCCCAGGCACCCTCCACGCCGCCGAGCACACGGGTATCGCGATGCTTCCCCTGTTCGCGATCTGCGATCGGTGGGATGTCGGCGGCCTTTCGATCGCCCGCCACCCTCAACTCGACGAACCGGTCTTCTTCATCTACGACGGCTACCCGGGCGGCGCCGGCATCGCCCCAATCGGATTCGAAGCCGCGGAACGCCATCTGCGAGCGACCTTGACGACGCTGGACGAATGCCAATGCCGCTCGGGATGCCCGTCGTGTGTGCAGTCACCGAAGTGCGGCAACTTCAACGAACCGCTCGACAAGGCCGGTGCGGCTCGCCTCATCCGCGTCGGGCTGGGGCCGCTCGCCGACGATTGATGTCACCGCATCGATCGGCGAGAACTCGGCCGACCCGTGCGCTCGCACCTCCTGCCGACCGAGCACGACCAATTCGACCGAGTGCACGACCACCACCTCGACTCGGCGAGATCGCCAACTGGGATCGACCCGGCACCGACACGTCTCGAGTTCGACCCCGTTGGCTGCCGCAATCCGGCTCGCTGCTGCGCCCGGCGTCTGACGACTGACACGAGGGAACGTCTCCGGCGCAGCGGCCAAGGCAGCGGCATCGGCCGACGCGGCTGCGTGCAGACGAGCACCGAGGTAGTTGCCGACATCGACGATCACCACAGACGCCACCAATGTCACGCCGACGACGGCGAGCATGACGACACCCGCCGCCCCGTCGTGCCTCACAATTCGACTCGCATCACGCTCCGCGCCCGCAGCGGCACCTCGAACCCTCCGAAGATGGCACCGGCGATCCGATGCGGCACCATGATCGTGACGACGGCCTCCTCCCCGACCACGTGTGGACGTGTCACCGATACGCGCGCAGTCGAACCGACCGATCCGAGCGCGCGGCGGGTCGCTGCAGCGGCTTCGGCCGGATCAACAACCGTTGCCGCCGTCCGCGCTCCCTCCCGGGCGGCGTTGACCAACTCCATCTGGGTACGGGCGACAATCGTCAGCTCGACGGCGGCGCCGAGCGCGATCAACACGAGTGGGAGCACGAGTGCGAACTCGACGACGGCGCTGCCCCGGCTGTTGGTGAGCGACGTCATACGTACGCCCGGAGCCTTCGGACGACTGCCTCGAAGAACGTACGCAGTGTCCCTGATGTCGTCGCCCACGTGATGAGTGCAACGGCGATAGCGGCCGCTGCGATGAGGACCAAGGCGTATTCCGCCGTCGCCTGACCCCGTTCGTCGACGAGACGATTGCGCAGCCGGTGCATTCGGACCATGAGAAAGAGCATTGGTTTGTCGCTTTCCTTGTCTGTCGGCAACCGGCCGACTCCGGTGGGAAGTGGGGGTCACCGCGTCAGGCGAATGAGCCCATCGAGAACCACGGGTCCTGCAACGAGCACGACAAACCCGGGCAGGATGAGCAGCGCGAGTGGGAACAGCAGGTGCACGGCGAGGCGCCTCGCATCGGCGACGGCACGCAACCGCACCGCCTGGCGTGTCTCTTCGGTGAAGGCCGCGATCGCCGCCGTCAACGGTGCGCCCGTCGCCACTGCCCGTGCGGCCAGCCGCAGGAGGTCCTGGAGAGCACCCTCGTGCGACCCGTACGCAATGGTGGCGCCGTGTCGCTGAGCCGACCGTCTCACGGCGGCGACCTCTGCGGCCAAGGCTGGTTCGAGGTGAGGAGCCGCCGCGTCGAGGGCAGCTCCGAAGGGCAGGCCGGCGAGAAGGCCGAGCACAACGAGGTCTCCGGCGAGCACGAGTTGGCTCTCCGGATGCCGGATCCGCCGCACCATCACGATGACCACGACGAGCCCGACCAGCTCCAGGCCGGTTCCGATGCCAAGAATGAGTCGTCCCGTACTAGTTGCAGCCAGGTCGCCAATGGCGCCGGTGCCGACGAGCCACACCATCAGGACGATCGGGGCGCCAGCCACGACCATCACCGACAGACGCACCTGGGCCGTGGCAGCTGATCGTTCTCTCCGGAGGGCCGCAGCATCTGCGGCCTGTTGGCCGAGCCCCTGGAAGACGGCGACGGACGCGCCTCCAAACGTGGATGCGAGCACGAGGGCTGCAGCCGTCCTTCTCCCTGTGGCCGGGAGATGGTGCCGGAGTTGGTCGGCAAGGGCGGCCAGCGGTCGGCCGGCGACGACCCTGCGAGCCCACTCATCGAGCGCGAGTTCGGGCGCCCGTTCGGTTGCGGCAGCGAGCGCGACACGCAGCGTCGCTCCGCCTTGGAGCTCTGCAGCGATGGCTCGGAGGAACGCGCCCTCGGCGTCGTCGTGGGGATTATCGCTCGCAGCCCGGATTGCGTGGGCCGCCGTCAAACCGAGGACCGGCGCCACGAGAAGCGGTGGCGCCAACACCACTCCGGTGATGGCCCCGAGTACCGGGAGCGGACATCCCGCGCCGTACGCCACCGCGAGCATCAGTAGCTCCAGCACCACACCTCTTCGACCGCGTCATCTGGATCGGCCGGAACTGACGCAATACTCGTTGCCCGGCGCTGCCCGTCGGCTCGTTCCACCTGGACGACGAGGTCCAGGGCGGCGTGGAGCTGGCGACGCACCGTATCGACGGCCAGGGCCGGATCGCCTGCCAAGACGAGCGTCTCCAGCCGCCACAGAGCCTCTTGTGGTGTGTTGGCGTGGATCGTCGACATGGAGCCGGCATGGCCGGTGTTCATCGCCTGGACCATGTCGAGCGCTTCCGACCCACGCACTTCGCCAACGATGATGCGATCCGGCCTGAGACGGAGAGCGTGACGCACCAGTGATCGCATCTCAACAGCGCCGGCGCCTTCCGTGTTCGGCGGCCGTCCTTCCAGACGGACGACGTGGCCGGACAGCCGTAGCTCGGCGGCATCCTCGATCGTGACAATTCGCTCCCCGACAGGAATCGCCTTGGAGAGCACATTGAGGAGCGTCGTCTTGCCGGCGCCGGTTCCTCCGGACACCAGAATCGATCGCCGATCACGCACCGCACTGCCGAGCAACGCTGCGCCGCGGACATCGATGGCGCCGGCGAGGACCAGCTCGTCGAGACTCGTGACGGCTTCGGTGAACCGGCGGACCGCGACCACCGGGCCGTCGATCGAGGCCGGCGGCACGATGGCGTGCAAGCGGGACCCATCCGGCAACCGAGCGTCCACCGCGGGACTCGCCCGATCGAGGCGAAGCCCGAGCGGTGCGATCACGCGCTCGATCGAGGCGACGATGTCAGCGCCGTCGGCGAAACGCACCGATGACGCCTCGAGCCGTCCACCACGCTCCACCCAGACCGACCCGTCGCCATTGACGAGCACGTCGCTGACCGTCGAGTCTCGGAGGAGTTGCTCGAGCGGACCGAGCCCGACGAGCGAATCGACTGCCGCTTCGATGTCCCCTGGGCCCGCCAGCGGAGCGAGCTCGGGCAGCATGGCCATGCCAACGCGCATCAGCGGAGCACGCTCGAGCGGAACGTCGGCGTCGAGCAACGCCGCAGCGACCCGGTCGATCAACCCCACGGCAGCTCCCAGACGTCGGCCCAGGCGCGTATCCAGCGCGACGGACCCGGTCGGACGCCCCTGGTCAGTGCCCGAATCGTGGCCGCAGCAGGGCGAGGGAGCACGAGCCCGGGTCCCGGGGCGTCCATCCGCCACAGGCTGCGTTGGTAGACCGCCGGACCGGCCGGCCGACGGACGAATGGGCTGAGCAGAAGCACCGGGACGACGTCCACGTCCACTCCGCAGGTGCGGGCAGCGGGAAGGCGCAGTACGACCGAGGGCCATCCTTCGATCAGCGCTCCGATCACCTCGGCGGCATTTTCTGGATCGACGCCACCGTTCCCCAGCACGGCGACACCGACTCGCTGGGGACGCAGCTCGCCACCGGTCGGGCCCTCGTCGATGAGGTCGGCCAGCGTCCGGCCCGGGTAGATGGGACCTCGAGGGTCGAGGTCCACCACGAGCGCCGTGCCGGCGGCGCACGCGAGCGCCAGCGGCGCCAGGGCGCCGAGCGTCCCGTCCTCCGGTGCCCATGTCGCAAGTGCGGCCAACGCCTCACCCCTGGTCGAACCGGATCGGGGAAGCACCGGCAACGTACGACATCGCAGCGACACGGTTCAAGGGGGTCGGCTGCTGCGGGGAGCCCTAACGCAACCCGGCGTCAGGCCGACCGGTAGCAAGTCGACCGCGAGGTGACGTGAGCAATGACCGTCATTGATCGAGCCCAACGACTGTTCCTCCGCCACGGGTGGCGAACGCCATCTGGGGGCGCTCGTTCGGAATCCGACGAGGTAGCCGTCCGGGTTTCGACGACCGAGCTCTCCGACGCGATCCACGCGGCGATCGAGTCATTCGATGCCGCCACCGAAGTCGGCGACCGGACCTTGCATGCTTCGGTGCAGCCGATTCGCGTCGATGCCGACCCTCTGCGGCTCCTCGAGATCCTCTGCACCCTCGTGGGCAACGCCGTCCGCCATGGCGGCGACTCCATCACGGTGCGCACGTTCGCCTCGTCGGGCTTCGCCAAGGTCGAGGTGTCCGACAACGGTCGAGGCCTCGACGCTGAGGAATCGGATGCGATCTTCACGTCGTGCGGCGGGGTCGAACCCACTGACCTGCCGGCCGGGTCGGTAGGCCTCGGTCTTGCCGTCTCCCAACGGTGGGCGCAACGCATGGGCGGGGATCTCGTGGCCTTTCGCGAGGATGGTCTGACGACGTTCCGGCTGTGCGTGCCCCTGTCCGAACCCCCGACGTCGGAGCCGGTCGTCGGCGATTGACTCCGGAGCGGCGGACCGCTCCGCTCAAGGTCCCTCCGGACCGTCCGTAGAATCCACATATGGCAACAACTGCCGCGTTCTTCGATCTCGACAAGACCGTCATCGCCAAGTCGTCGACCCTCGCGTTCGGGAAGCCCTTCTACAAGGCGGGCTTCGTGGGTCGCCGCACGCTGATGAAGATGGGTTTCGGACAGCTGTTCTACGTGCTCTTCGGAGCCGATGAGGACACGTTGGAACGGGCTCGGGATCAGATGCTCCAGCTGTGCTCCGGCTGGCACCGGGCGGAGATCGAGCAGCTCGTCGAGGAGACGCTCGACGAGGTGGCCGATCCACTGGTCTATGCCGAAGCGTTGACCTTGATCGAGGAGCACAAGCGAGAGGGCCGCAAGGTCTACTTGGTCTCGGCGAGTCCCGAACAGATCGTGCGACCGGTCGGGCGCCACATCGGCATCACCAATGTCATCGCCACGAAGGTCAAAGCCGACGCCGCCGGCTTCTTCCTCCCGGAGATGGAGCAGTACGTCATGGGCGAGGGCAAGGTCCACGCGATCGAAGACCTCGCCGCCGAGCAGGACATCGACCTCGCCAACTCGTATGCCTACTCGGACTCGACCAGCGACCTACCGATGTTGGAGCTGGTGGGCCATCCCGTCGTTGTCAATCCCGAGAAGGAGCTCCGCAAGATCGCGGAGGAGCGCGAGTGGCCGATCATGGAGTTCCAACTCGAGGTGAGCGTCGGGTCGCGGCTCCCGAAGCCACCACCGGTGCTCTCGGGGGCAACGATCACTGCGGCGATCGCCGGCGCAGTCGCCTATGCCATCCTCCGGCGTCGCGACGGCTGACTTACACCTCGTCCTCGTCGATCGGCGGCGGTGCGCCGGTGATACCGGATTCTGCGATTGCGGTGGTCGCGTCGTCGGCGCCCGTTGAATCGACCACTGCCTTCTCAGCGCGCCCGGCTTCACGGGCGGCATCGAGCTTCTCAGTGGTGAGCCGTGGCGCGGCGTAGAGGAACAACAGCGCATACGACGCAGCGGCGACGAAGAACGGCATCCGCAGTGCCATGGAGCGACCGACGATCGACTCCGAGAACGCAACGATCAGTCCACCGATGGCCGAGCCGATCGGCATCATCCCCCACCCGAAGAAGCGGTACACACTGTTGACCCGGCCAAGCAGGTTGTCGGGAATGATCGTCTGCCGGAACGACACCGTGATGATGTTCCACATCATCGACGTGAAGACTCCGGCGACGCTCATGAGGAACGCAATCCACCACCGGGTCGTGATTCCGGTGACGACCATGGTGACAATCCCGCTCAGGATCGTCAGCGCCAGTGATGGGCCGCTGCCGATACGCTCAGTCAGCTTCGGGGCGAGAACAGAGCCGAGGATGCCGCCGATGGCCCCACCCATCATCAGGATGGCGAACACGAGTGCCCCGACGGTTTCGAACCCGAGGGCGCCAGCGAAGTCGCCGAGCACTCCCGTGAAGAGCCCGGTGCTCAGGTCGAGGTCTTCCTGGGCGAAGAGCACGAACGTGGCGAACACCATCATGCCGAGCCCGTTGAGGAAGCCGAGCACAATGGCCATGGGCCGCAACACCGAGTGGTGCCAGAGCCAGTTGAAGCCTTCTTTGATCTCACCCCGCCAGTCGACCGGACCGGAGCGTTGCTCGCCCTTCGGTCGGAATGTCCCGCCCATCAGGAACACGAGCGCCGCGGCAACGGCGAACGACCCGGCATCGAAGAAGAACGGGAAGGCGAAGCCGACACCGAGCAGCACACTCCCGAGGGGCGGGCCGACGAAGCTGTTGGCGACCATCTCGGCACCCCAGAGGTTCCCGTTGGCCTTCTCGAGGTTCTCCGGCTCAACGATTGCCGGGAGAATGGTTTGCGCCGAGTTGTCGCGCAGCACCTCGGCGAACCCCAAGAGCAAGGCGGCAAGGAGGAGGACGAGGTACACCGTCAGGTTGGTCGCCGCTTCGACATCGCCGCTCGCCAGCGCCTCGGGTGCCGGAAGCACTCCCTCATTGGCGAGCACGGAGAACGCCACGAGCAACGTGAGCGCAGCCCGGACCACGTCCATTGCAACCATGATCTTGCGACGATCGACCCGGTCCGTGATCACCCCTGCGGGCAGCGTGAACACGAGCCACGGGAGGCGCTGTGCCACGGCAATGAGGGCGATGAGGAAGCCGTTTCGAGTGACGGCCGACGCCAGCCACGGATAGGCGATGGCGCCGATGCCGTCGCCGAGATTCGAGATGACGCTGGCGATCCACAGGCGCCAGTAGTTGGCGCCGAGCCGTACCTTGGCGGCCTTGGTCGGTTCGCTCGAACGTCGTGCGGTTTCGCTCACCCGGATTCCTCATCGTGGTCGTCCGGCAGTACCGGATGGTCGGTCGGATACACACCGGCGACGAACCCGTAGACGGTGTCGCCGGATCGAGGCAGGGCGACGAACTCCTCGGCTACCTCGAGCACACGCTGGGAGAACTCAACGGCTCGTTTCTCGTCGATGCGTACGCGGCGGATGGTGAACATCGGCAGCGGGCTCTCGTCGTCGAGACGCACCTCCTCGATCGCCTCTTGCAGCATGAACAGCTTCGAGTCGCCCGGCTGGCCCTTGTAGACGATGGTCCGGCCGGTGCGCCCGTAGTACTTCTCAGTCATCGCCCGTACGGGGCGAGTCCGGACGACGTGCACCAGCCCGGCATCTTCGAGCACCTTGAGGTGGTAGCCCACGGTGCCTTTGGGCTTGTCGAGCGCCTCGGCCAGGTGAGTCGTAGTGGCGGCCCTTTCGAGCAGGAGCGAGATGATCAGCATTCGCGTCGGATCACCCAGCGCCTTGAGGGCTTCCGGAGTGTCCGCGTTGACGAAGTCGTCGAGCTCGTAGTCAGGGCCGTGAGGCCCGGAGGGCGTCGCATCGCTGTCGGGAGGAGGGGTCGACATTTGCCGAATTGTCGGCGAATCCCGTACATATGTCAACTGTCCCCACGGTTTCCGGCGTTGTACGCACGCGATCCATAGGATGCGGCCCACGTGACAGGGGGAAGTGAATGAACTCAGCTGCTGGACGTCCGTGGGAAGGCATCGACTTGTGGCGCTCCCACAAGCAGTTCCGGGAGACGTTGTCCGAAGCCGAAGAAGCTGAGTTCGATGAGTACCTCGACGAGGCCCGCCCGGCCGAGCTCGAAGAACGCCGCGCTGAACTCGAGGAGGAGTTCCCCGACATCGACCTCGACTCGCCGATTCCGGAGGAGCTCTTCCACACCTTGCCGGGGGAGGACCTCGACCGCTTGATCGACTGGCAGTACGACAAGGCTCTGCTCGACGACCGCGAGCGAGAGGCTTCCGCCGAGGAGTTCGCTGCGACGATGGCTGCGATCGCTGACGCCGACCCGGCGGCTGACCGTGAAGAGCGGCCGGAGTTCGGACCGCGCCCGCCGCTGTCGCCCCAGGAACGGTTCGAGATCGGCTTCAGGACCAAGGGCGAGATCACCCCCGAGATGCGGGCGTGGGAGATCGCTGCCGATCGAGCGCTTTCGGACCAGTTCGGCCAGCAGGTCGTCGGTCAGTGGGTCTTCGGCATGAGCGACCCGATGCTGCTCAGCGAAGGAGAGGAGCTTCCCGAGGGCGCTGAAGTCATCGGTCCCGCCGGCGAGGGCTACCCGGGTGGAAGGATGATTCGGATCCCGACCGCACGCAGGAAGTACCGCATCGCAAAGGATGGCGAGTTCCTCGGCCAGTTCGCCTACGACGACCGCCAGGCGGCGTCACTGCTGTACGTCACGTTCTACCAGAACGCTGGAACGTACAACCTGCCGACTTCCTACGGGGTGCTGGTCGATGTGAGCACCGATCGCATCTTCAACACCAGCACCTCACGAGCACCAAAGGACGTCATGGACGCCGTCCGCGCCGACAACAACGGCGGGCTTTGGCTCGTGGACGATCTCAGCCGGCCCGACCCACGCTGGATCGCCGCCGAACCGAAGAACGTCGACGAGGCGATGTCGGCGATGGCCGAGCGGATCGCCCCCAAGGGGCTGGTTGCCGAGTGGGTGAACGATCCAAACCACGACCTCAATCCGGCGGCTCGGAGGTATCGCCGCGGGTTGTTCCCGCCGGTCAAAGACACCCAACCGGACCTCTCGCCTCAGGCGACACCAGATGATTCGGCAGACGGAGCTTCTGGCTCAGCCACTGACAACGAGGGTTCCACAGTTGACGAGCTCTTCGGTCCGACACCCCAACACCTCCAAGACCTCGACAACATCCCGGAGGGAACCAAACCTGAGGTCGACTGGGGTGACGGCGAGTCGCTGTTCGACGAGGACCACGAGGATGCCGAGCTGAGCGCTGCAGACCGGGCAACCAGTGTGGCGAGTTCGTTCCTCAGCGGCCGCATGCTGGTATTCGTCGCTCTCCTCGTCGTGATACTCGGCGCAATCCTGGCAGCCACATGGCTCGGCAGCGGAAATGACGAGCCGCAGGATCGCGACACCGCTGCCTCAGAGTCGAACCCGCTCTCGGCTCTGCCAAACGCTCCTTCGGAGGGTGCAACCGACACCGGACGATCTCCCGCCGCAGAGCCTGGAGACGCCTCCGCCGGCGTGCGCGTTGCGTTCCCCAACAGCCCGGCGGGCGGATACGCCGCCGAGATTGCAGCCGCATTCGGTATGGACGCGGATGAGGTGGTTGGGTGCCTCGCCAACGGCATGGCCTTGCGAGGGACCACCGACACAGAGCTGGAGACGATGGAGAATCCTGATGTCTCGACCTGGCCTGCAGGACTGGCCGACCGGTACGCGGAAGTCCTGGAGACATGCCTGCCGCTCGAACCCTATTACCTCGGCTGGTTTCGGCAGTTCGAATTCCAGGACCCAGCCTGCGTCCGAGTGATGACCAATCACGTGCTGGCCAACTACTCGTGGCTCAGATTCCTGAATGAAGGCATCCTCGACCGGGACCTGCGGCCACAGCAGCAGTCGAACTTCAACACCTTCGTGCTCGCAGGATACGGAGAGAAGGGGTGTAGCGCTGCGAGCGCATGAGCCGCCCCACTCGCCGCAGTCGGATCCAACATCGCATGATCGATCCGCGGTGGCTCGCCGACCACCGACCGACCGCGATCACGGCCCCCGGGCTCGACTGGTGTAGGTGTGACCGAGCGGGCTTCGCCACACGTGTTCGCCATTCGCTTCCCGTCGATACGACCATCCGTGCCGATGACGGATGACATGGTCGTGACGACACAGCGGGCCGAGGTTCTGCGTTGCCGTGGGGCCCTGCTCGGCGCGGGGAACCCGATGATCGAGGTCACAGTCGGCCGACGGCATACGGCACCCCGGGAACACACAGCGCTGGTACGCAGCGAGCACCTCTCGTCGCTGTGAGGCCGTCGGACGATATGCGGTGATACCGACGTCGACGATGTCCCCGGTGACCGGATCGGTCGCGACGTAGGACCACTCGGCGTCCGGATGCCTCTTCGCAACCTGACGGGCGATATCGGCAATCACCGGTCCGTAACCGCCGAGCTCGCCGGGCGTTTCTGCAAGCTGCGCAAGTGAGGCGACGTCGGCATGAAGGACCAGAGACCCTCGACCGGCCTTCCGGGCAACGCCCGTACCTTCGAGCAGGTCCAGCACGACGTCGGCCCGAAGCTGATCCATCGTCCGGGTCTCCTGCCTCGTCTTGAGCGAACGAGCCAGGTGCTCGACCCGTGCCATCCCAGCAGCGAGTCGGTGCGGTTCCAGGCCAATCCCGTAGAGGTTGGCGGTGCCATTCGTCACGGGTTCGGTCACGATGCGCCGATCCTCAACCGCTGAGTCGAAGCGATGCCGAGCGTCTTCGGGATCGACTTCCATGGCGAGCCGCAAGAGGCGGGCCCGAAGCTGCCCCGTCGTGAGCTCGGGAGCTTCACCGATGATCCGGTCGACGGCATCCCGGGCATGCGCAACCGACAGGTGCTCCGTCGCTCGCACGATCGTCTTGGCCCGCCGCACATCGATGCGGCCCGCCGCAAGCGACGCCCAGAC
>JASJAX010000101.1 GCA_030066755.1 Acidimicrobiia bacterium | reverse complement strand
CTGGCGACTGGCGACTGGCTACTGGCTACTTCTCTCCTGTTCCTCTCGGCGCCACTGGAGGTAGGCGTCGATGAGGGCATCGAGGTCTCCGTCGAGCACCCCGCCGACGTTGCCGATCTCGTGGTTGTTCCTGAGATCCTTCACCATTTGGTAGGGCTGGAGCACGTAGGAGCGGATCTGCCGGCCCCAACCGGCCTCGGTCTGCTCGCCACGAATCGCGTCGATCTCCTTCTGCTGCTCCTGTCGCATGTGCTCGGCCAGCCGGGCCTTCAGGATCTGCATGGCCCGGTTCTTGTTCTGCAGCTGAGACCGTTCGTTCTGACAGGCCACGACGATGTTCGTCGGCAGATGGGTGATCCGAACGGCCGAATCCGACGTGTTGACGTGCTGGCCGCCGGCACCTTGAGACCGATACGTGTCGATCCGAAGATCATCGTCGTTGACCTCGATCTCTGCGCTCTCAACCTCCGGGATGACATCAACCCCGGCGAACGAAGTGTGGCGACGAGCGGCTGAGTCGAACGGGCTGATGCGCACCAGGCGGTGCACGCCGCGCTCGCCTTCGAAGTTGCCGTAGGCGTGATCTCCGCGGATCGTCAGGGTTGCCGACTTGATGCCGGCCTCGTCACCGGGCTGCACTTCATCGACTTCGAAGGTGAACGAGCTGCGTTCGAGATACCGCAGGTACATCCGCAGGAGCATCTCAGCCCAATCCTGGGCATCGACGCCGCCGGCACCCGCGTGAATACTCACGATGGCGGGACTGTCGTCGTACTCGCCGAAGAAGAGCGTCTCACGTTCGAGCGCGGCAAGTGTTCGTTCCGCGTCCGTGAGTTCGGCAAGGACCTCGGCCCCTGCATCGGCGTCCTTCTCCTCTTCAGCGAGTTCCAAGAGCACCTCGGCGTCGTCGAGGCGTGCCTGCATCTCCTCGACACGATTGATCGTGCCCTCGAAACGTGCGAGCTTCCGAGTCACCTCCAGTGCACGGTCCTGATCGTCCCAGAGGTCGGGCGCGCCGGCGGCTTCCCTCAGCTGCTCGAGCTCTGCGATCTTGCCGTCGACGTCAAAGGAACCTCCTAGCGTCGTCGAGGCGGGACGCGAGGTCTTTGATCAGAGCGCGGGGATCGATGTCGTTCATGCGGCGCGGGATGGTAGTGCCCGCCGGCTCGGATGCGTTTCGTCTTGCCGACCGACCGCGTGGCTCGCCATCGCCGGTACGCTTGCTCTCGTGAAACGATCCATCGCAATCGCCGTCTGCGTGCTTTCGCTCGTCGCCGCATCGTGCGGAGGCGGCAACGCAGGCGCTGGCTCAACGACGACGCTTTCGCAACCGTCGTCCGCCGCACCCGGTGCCACCACTGCGGCACCGGCGACGACGGTCACGACGACATTGCCGTCGGTGCCCACCACAGGTGAGGCATGGGATCTGAGCGAAATCGAGATCGAGCTGGAACAGCCGGAACTCTGGCGAGCGGTGTCGGCCCCACCCGACGGTGCGGACATCGCGGTCTATGCACCGTCGGACAACAACGCTGTTGCCGAACGACTCCTGATCAAGGCCGTGGCGCTCAATGCATCCGATTCCGTCATCGCTCAGGTCGAGGACGCCACGAATGACCTCGAGGCTGCCTACGAGAACGTGGCCGTCCTCGCAGCGAACCCGACCACCATCGGGGCCGACCAAGTACCGGCGCAGCAGCTGCGGTTCACCTGGGAGCAGGGAACGGAGGCCGGGGTTGGCTGGCGGTGGATTGCCCCCGCCGAGACGCAACTCATCTACATCACGTTCCTCGCCGATCTCAGCGAGCCGAGCTTGTACCTGCAAGACGTCCAGAACGTGTTGCTCACGGCCGTGTTCGGCGGTTAGTTCAGCGAGCCGTCAGGACTCGCAGCCGAGCTGGATACCGATCCCGGCGAGAGCGGTGACTCGCTCCAGCTCAACGCACGCGGCCGTGACGTTGCGGCCGAGCTGTGCTGCAGTCGAACCGAATCGACTCTCCAGGACCTCCGGCATGTCCTCCAACGGCACGCCTTCGAGGGCGGCGGCCGCATCATTCATGTAGCTCGCGGATCCCTCGAGCGCCTCCACATAGGCTCGATGGGCCGGATCGACGTCGTCCGGTGGCTGCAGCGCTCGGACGACGGCAACGTAGGACCACATGGTCACCGCCGCTCCACCGATGACTTCCCCGGCATCGGCGCCTTCCGGCGCAGCGACCTGGGTGAGCGACTCTCGATACTGGTTCGTCGCCTGAGTCAGACCGGCGGCGTAGCTGGTGAGCGTCGTGTCGACCGATCCAACGGTCTCGCTACCGCATCCGACCAGCAGCGTTGCAGCGAGCAAGAGGACGACGGACCGGCGCATAGGTCGGCAGCCTACGACGGCGGCGCCCCGGCTTCGCACACGCGGTTCAGCTCGGCAGTGGTTCGGCGCCGGCCTTCCCGTGGCACAGCTTGTACTTCTTGCCCGACCCGCACGGACATGGTGCGTTCCGGCCGACCTTGCCGTCTCTGTGCTTGACCGTACGCCCCTTCGTCGACTGCCCCGGAGCATTCGTCTGCAGATTCCGCGGGCGTTCCGGCTCCTGGCGCCGAACGACTTCCACGTGGTACATGTACCGCAGGGTGTCGTGCTTCACGGAGTCGACGAGCTCAGTGAAGAGATCGAAGCCTTCTCGCTGATACTCGACGAGTGGGTCACGTTGGCCCATCGCCCGGAGACCGATGCCGGCCCTGAGGTAGTCCATCTCAGCGAGGTGCTCGCGCCACTTGTTGTCGATGATCGACAGCGGCACGGTGCGCTCGAGCTGGCCCATGACCTCGTCGCCGATCTCCGCACGGCGTTCGGCATAGAGGTCTTCGGCCTCGGCGACGAAGGCGTCGATGATCTCGTCCTCGAGGGGGTCACGGCTGAACCCGGCCGGTCCGAGTTTGGTCGGGTAGATCGCCGTCATTTGCGCTACGAGATCGTCCCAATCGATTTCCGAGACATCGACCTCCGCAGTGGCGTCGGCGACGATCTGCTCGATGACCTCCGTCCGCCATTCGGTCAGGAGCTCGTCGGCAGCTTCACCTTCGAGGATCTGGTTCCGCCACTTGTAGACGATTTCCCGCTGGGTGTTCATCACCTCGTCGTACTTGAGCACGTTCTTGCGGATCTCGAAGTTCTGTGCCTCGACCTGGTTCTGGGCACGTTCGATTGCCTTCGTGACCATGTTGTGCTCGATGGGTACGTCGCGCGGGATCTTGAGGCGGCTCATGATGGCGGCGACCCGGTCGTTTGCGAACCGGCGCATGAGATCGTCCTCGAGCGACAAGTAGAACCGGGATTCCCCCGGATCCCCCTGGCGCCCCGACCGACCACGCAGCTGATTGTCGATGCGGCGAGACTCGTGCCGTTCGGTGCCGAGGACGTACAGTCCGCCGAGATCGAGGATCTCTTGTTTGGCGACGTCGGTCTCGACCTTGAACTTCGCAACGAGCTCCTCGTAGACCTCCTGGTACTCAGGATCGGTGACCTCGACTTCGCGTCGCACGAGTTCCTGTTTGGCCATCTCCTCGGGGTTTCCACCCAGCATGATGTCGACACCACGACCGGCCATGTTGGTGGCAACGGTCACCGCACCACGCTGACCGGCCTGAGCCACGATCGTGCCTTCCCGCTCGTGTTGCTTGGCGTTGAGCACCTCGTGGGAGATGCCCTTCTTCCGCAGCTGGATCGACAGTCGCTCGGACTTCTCGATCGACACCGTGCCGACGAGAATCGGCTGGCCGGCTGCGTTGCGTTCTGAGATGTCTGCGACCAGGGCGTCGAACTTGGCGTCCTCGTCGATGTACACGAGGTCGGCTTCGTCGGCGCGTGCGATGGGTCGATTCGTCGGAATCGCCATGACTTCGAGGTCGTAGATCTCCTTGAACTCGCCGGCCTCCGTCAGCGCCGTTCCAGTCATGCCGGCGAGCTTCTCGTACATGCGGAAGTAGTTCTGGAGTGTGATCGTGGCAAGCGTCTGGTTCTCTTCCTTGATCTTGACGCCTTCTTTGGCCTCGATGGCTTGATGGAGGCCCTCGGAGTAACGCCGGCCTTCGAGCACACGGCCGGTGAACTCGTCCACGATCTTGATCTCACCGCTCTTGATCAGATACTCGACGTCCCGTTCGTACAGCTCCTTGGCCTTCAACGCCACGTCGAGGTGGTGAATGAGGTCGACGTTGGCGAAGTCGTACATGTTCTCGACGCCGAGGATCTGCTCGACCTGATGCACTCCATCCTCGGTTGTGAGGACGGCTCGCTTCTTCTCATCGACCTCGTAGTGGACGTCGCGGCGCAGCCGGGCTGCGATTCGAGCGAAGTCGCGGTACCACTTGCCGGTCTCGCCGACCCGACCGCTGATGATCAACGGGGTTCGAGCTTCGTCGATCAGGATCGAGTCGACCTCATCAACGATGGCGTACGCATGGCCCCGCTGGACCTTGCCGTCGAGACGCATCGCCATGTTGTCGCGCAGGTAGTCGAAGCCGAACTCGTTGTTGGTTCCGTACGTGATGTCGGCGCCGTATGCGGGTAGGCGCTCTTCCGGCGTCATGTTCGCCTGGATCAGACCCACCTCGAGGCCCAGGAAGCGGTGGATTCGGCCCATCCATTCTGAGTCACGCTTGGCCAGATAGTCGTTGACGGTGACCAGATGCACACCGTTGCCGCCGAGACCGTTGAGGTAGGAGGGCATCGTGGACACGAGCGTCTTGCCTTCACCGGTCTTCTGCTCGGCGATCATCCCGCGGTGCAGGGCGCCGGCGCCGATCACCTGTACGTCGTAGTGGCGCTGGCCGAGGACTCGCCAGGCGGCTTCACGCACGACGGCAAATGCTTCAGGTTCGAGGTCATCGAGCGTCTCGCCATCGGCCAGCCGCTTGCGAAATTCGTCAGTCTTGGCCCGCAGCTCTGCGTCGGTGAGCGGCTTGACGTCGGCTTCGCGGCCATTCACACGCTCAACGAGCCCTTGGAGCTCTTTGAGCCGTTTGCCTTCGCCAACGCGCAGGACCTTCGAGAAGATGGACATGGGAGGAATCCTAGAGGTGATTCAAGGTTTGACGGGATCGGATCTTGGGAAGTAGCCAGTCGCCAGTAGCCAGTAGCCAGACAGCGTGATTGCACTCAGGAAACCCTGGGGACGGCCCGTATCTTCCCATCTGGCGACTGGAAGCGAGCGCAGCGAGCGTACTGGCGACTGGAAGGGAGCGAAGCTCCCGTACTTCGTTGTGACCGAAGGTCACAACGAGATCAGGTTCTCCCGGATCGCGTACAGGACGGCCTCGTTGCGGCTGTGGAGACCGAGTTTGTCGAGGATGTTCCGGATGTGGTTCTTGACCGTGTTCTCGGAGATGTACAGCTCGTCGCCGATCTCCCGGCTCGTCTTGCCGGCAGCCACCAACGAGATCACCTCGATCTCGCGACCCGTCAACGTGGGCTTGCGAGCTTGGAGGAGCTCCTGGTGGCGCAAGAGCTGGCGGCAAACGTCAAACAGCTTCCCTGCCATCTGCGGCGAGAGGGCTGCTCCACCCCCGGCAACCGCCTGAATCGAGTCGACGAGCTGCGGGAACGGCATGTCCTTCACGAGGTAGCCGCGTGCGCCACCCTTGAGTGCCTGCAGCATGTCCTCTTCGGATTCGCTGCCCGTCAGCAAGACGACGTTCGAATCGGTGGCAACGGCCGTGATCTTCTCGACGACATCGAGGCCCGAGAGCCCGGGCATCAGCACGTCGAGGAGCACGAGATCGGGCTGGAGCTCTTCGGCGGCTGCGACGGCGCCTTCGGCGTCCTCGGCTTCACCGACCACATCGAACCCAGCATCCGCCAGAGCTGAGGTCATCCCAGCCCGGAAGAGCGGTACATCGTCAACTATGAGAATGCGTGTCATTCCGGCTCAATCAATCCCAACTGTCCATCACGCCTGTGGTAGAGCACGCAGTGGTCGCCGGACTCCGCATTCAGGAAGAAAAAGAAGTCGTGGCCCAGCATTTCCATCTGCAGTGCTGCCTCCTCGGGCATCATGGGTCGCATCGCAAACCGCTTGCTGCGCACGATGCGCGGCCCTTCATCTTCCTGTTCATCGGAGGATGCGGGTACGGCATTGAGCCGTTTGTTGGGAGACTTCCGCGAACGCTGAATCAGCCGTTCTTTCAGCCGGCGCAATTGTCGTTCGAACTTGTCGACGGCGAAGTCGAGCGCGGCTCGCTCATCGCCGGCGACGGCCTCGACTCGTACGGTGTGACCTGCCGTGTGCGTGGTGATCTCGACTCGATACCGCTCGTCGATGAGTCGCGGGTTCGGTCGATGCTCGAATTCGACATCAGCGACTGAACCGTCATCGAAGATGCGCCCGGCTCGGGACACCTTCTCATCGGCAATCTCACGGAGCTCGGTCGAGACCTGAAAGCTCTTCCCATGCACACGAACGTCCACTACGGCTCCTCTCTCGTTGGCCGGGACCGGGTCATCGCAGCTCTTGAACGCGCGTTGCAGAGCGTGTCCGAAGATGGTGACCCCAAGGGCACGAGCAGGCACCGGGCAGCGCAACACCTGTGCGGGAGCGCCGTCGTCCAGTCTCCTGGCACAGAATCTCCTGGTCGGGGGATCGCCTGTCTCGTCCCTTTGGATCACTCTACCCCGGCCCATCCGCCGAGTCATGGGGCCGTTCCTCCCTGCCTGTCGAGGAACGGATCCGACCGGGACCAGGCGAGGTCGCCGTCACCGCCATGGCAACGCCGCCCAACGCCCGTTGTGCGGCGAGCAGGGTGGCGCCGGACGTGACGACATCGTCGACCAGGACGGCGCCGGAGGGCACAGGTCGCAACGTTCGAAACCGGACCAGTCGGCGACGTGCGGCCGGCTGCGTTGCATGACGCGGCCACCAGAGGGATGGGCCCAGACAGTGCACGATCGGTGCTCCGGTGATGCGGGAGAGCTCGGAGGCGAGCGCCACCGCCGGGTCGATGCCATGACGAATCCTCCTCCCGATGGCCCGCGGCACCGGGACCAGGGTTGTTGCCCCACGCGGCAGGTGCGGCGCCATTGCCGTCGCAAGAACGCGGGCCGCATCAACCAGAGCCCCATACTTGAGGCGGTGGACGAGCCGGCGAGCGGCGCCGTGATGATGGAAGGCGGCCGCCACGAGGATCCGGCCGTCGAGGATGAACTGCGGCCCGGGACGAAGATCGACTCGACACGCACGACACAGCGGCCACCCCCATTGACCGGCGCAAGCCAAACAGAGCATGTCCGCACCGTATGGAGACGGTGCGACAGTTCTGCAGCACTGGGAGAGGCTCGTTCCGAAACAGCCCCTACCGGGTTGCCGCCGACTCGGGAGGCCACCCGACCACAGCGGCAACCGAACGCGCGGCGGCGAGGTTCCCGGCTTGGGTGAGGTGGACGCCGTCCTCACTGAGGTACCGCATCGGATCCGATCGAATCACGGCGTTGAGGTCGTGGACTTCGACCGAGGTGGCGCGCGCCACCGCATGGAGCCGCTCGTTGTAGCGCTGTACGTCAGCGTCGTGACGGTTCGAGCAACGCCCGGCGGCATGACGGACGTCGTCGACCGGCGTTGTCGTTGCGAGCACCAGACGTGCGCACTGCTCGTCGGCCAGCACGGCTTCGACGATCCGACGCAGGCTCTGCTCGTATGCGCTGACTGCGACATGTGGATCGGTGCCGGGTCCTTCGAGTCGCCGCAAGTCGTGGAGCCCGGCGTTCAGGTGCACAACTGCTCCCGGTTCGAGCAGCTCGGTCACCCATCGATCGAAGTGATCGAGGATGTCGAGCGTCGCTCGGCAGTTCTCTGCCGGCCCGACGACCTCGGCCGTACCCTGGAGCAGCCGAGCCACATCAGCCTGATACCCCAACCGAATCGAGTCGCCGATCAGGAGCACGCGCATCGCGGGATGTTCACCCTCAGTCGCCGAGCGGGTCTCAAGTCTCAAGTCCCAAGTCCCAAGTCCCAAGTCCCAAGTGCCAGGTTCACCTCGACGGCGGCCTGCCGCCGTCGAAATCCCTATGTGCCTTCTTGCCAGCTGGCGAGATACTTCTCTTGTTCTGGGGTCAACTGCTCCAGGCCCCCACCCATGGCCTCGAGCTTCAGACGAGCGACCTCTTGGTCCAACTCTTCGGGAAGCACGTAGACACCTGGATCGAGATCCTCGGCGTTGGCGAAGATCCATTCGGCGGCCAGGGCCTGGTCGGCGAAGGACATGTCCATGACATCCGCAGGATGACCCTCAGCGGCTCCCAAGTTGACGAGTCGCCCTTCGGCAACGACGAGGAGGCGGCGGCCGTCGGCCAGGACGTACTCCTCGAGGTTGTCGCGAATCTCCCGTCGTGATTCTGAGATTCGATCGAGCGCAACCAGGTCGAGTTCGACGTCGAAGTGACCGGCATTTGCGAGGATCGCGCCGTCCTGCATGGACAGGAAATGCTCGGCACGGAACACGTGGATGTTGCCGGTTGCGGTGATGAAGACATCGCCGATGGGGGCGGCCTCGTCGGTCGTCATCACCCGATGGCCGTTCATCGCTGCCGACAGAGCGCGAACCGGATCCTTCTCGACGACAACGGTGTCGGCGCCGAGACCCTTGGCCCGGTCGGCGATGCCCCACCCGCAATCGCCGTATCCGGCCACGACCACGGTGCGACCGGCGAAGAGGATGTTGGCGGCGCGCAGGATGCCGTCGAGCGACGACTGGCCGGTTCCGTGGCGGTTGTCGAACAGATGCTTGGTGTCCGAGTCGTTGACGGCAACAACCGGGAAACGAAGCACGCCGTCCTCCGCCATCGCCCGTAGCCGAATGACGCCGGTGGTTGTTTCCTCCATGCCGCCGACGATCGGCTGACTGGCCCGCTCCTTGTGCAACACGGTGGTCATGTCGGAGCCGTCGTCGAAGATGATGTGGGGCTCGGTGTCGAGCACCGAGTGGATGTGCGAGTAGAACGTGTCGTTGTCCTCGCCACGACGGGCGTAGACCGGAACGCCTGCGTCAACGAGCGCCGCGGCAACATCGTCCTGGGTCGACAGCGGGTTCGAGGCGCACAGCGCGACCTCAGCGCCCCCGGCCTTCAAGGCGAGCATGAGATTGGCCGTCTCCGTCGTCACGTGCATGCACGCACCGATGCGTTTGCCTTCGAAGGTCTGCTCGGCCTCGAATCGGGCGCGAATCGCCTCGAGCACCGGCATCCGGCGACCGGCCCATTCGATTCTCCGGTGGCCTTCCGGCGCAAGCCCGAGATCGGTGATGTCGTAGTCCACGGTCAGGTTCCTCTCGATGGGTGGTGATACGAAGCGTCGTGACCCTCAGGCTAACGACGTTCCGGATCCTTGCCGGAGCGCCCGACTGCCGCTCAGCTTCGGTCGGGATCGGGATCGATCGCCGCATCGTCGAGCATGTTCGGGATGCCGTCCTCGACGGGGTATCGCGTCCCGCAATCGATGCAGTGCAGTTGCGACGCAGCAACGTCTTCCACGAGCAACCCTCCGCATCGCGGGCATTGCATGATCTCCAACAGGCCATCGGGCAGCAGGCGATTCACGGTCATCCCTCCTCGATGATCGTCCGCACCGTGGCGACGATCTCGTCAACGGCGTCGTTGGTTTCCGCCTCTGCATTGAGGCGAAGTACGGGCTCCGTGTTCGAGGGCCGCAGGTTGAACCATCGGCGACCCATGTCCACGGTCAAGCCGTCAAGCCGATCCTGCGCAGCATCGTTGAACGCGGTCGCAACCCGGTCAGTTGCGGCTTGTGTGTTCGCAACGCGGAAGTTGATCTCCCCTGACTGCGCATACGGTTCGTAGTCGAGGCGCATCTCCGATAGTGGTCGACCATCCTCCGAAATGACCTGGAGGAGCACCAGCATCGTGAGGATTCCGGAGTCGGCCCGGTAGTTCTGCCGGTAGTAGTAGTGCCCCGAGTGCTCTCCGCCGAAGATCGCCCCCGTCTCGAGCATCACTTCCTTGATGAACGAATGTCCGACACGCGTACGCACCGGCGTCCCACCGGCCTCCACGACCATTTCGGGCACGAACTTCGAACAGATCAGATTGTGGACGACCGTCGCCCCCGGCTCCGCTTCGAGGAACCATCGAGCCACGATCGCCGTCACCGTGCTCCCAGGCAGGGGGTGCAGCTGATCATCGATGAAGAAGGCCCGGTCGGCGTCGCCGTCGAAGGCAACCCCGAGATCGTGGCCGCCTTCACGCATCCGGTGTTCGATATCGCGCAAGTTCTCGGGACGCAGCGGATCCGGGTGGTGATTCGGGAACGTACCGTTCGGTTCCAGATAGAGGCCGTCGAGGGTGGCGGGAATCCGCTCGAACACGGCGGGAACCGCGACCCCGGCGACACCGTTGCCGCCGTCGACGGCGACACGGAGTGGTCGAATGGCCGCCGGATCGATCAAGGACGCCACGTGATCGACGTACCCGGCCAGCACGTCTCGTTCGGTCACCGTCCCGGGCGACTCGGCCGGATCCACGCCGACCGCCGCTGCATCGCGGATGTCGGCGAGACCGCTCTCGATTCCGACCGGCGCTGCTCCCGCCAGGCACAGTTTGATGCCGTTGTAGCCGCGAGGGTTGTGCGAAGCGGTGATCATCGCACCGGGCTCGTTGAGGGCTCCGGCGGCGTAGTAGACCATGTCGGTCGTGATCATCCCCAGGTCGTCGACGTCGACGCCCTGTGCGATGACTCCAGACATGAACGCTTCGGCGAGCCCCGGTGAGGACTCCCGGCAGTCCCTCCCGACCGCAATCCTGGGGGCGCCGGCGAACCGGGCAAACGCCGCACCGATTCGGAACGCGGCCTCGGCATCGAGTTCGTCCGGCACCAGGCCCCGTACGTCATAGGCCTTGACGATCGCTGAAAGGTCCATGCGAGCGATTGTAGGGACGGCCATTGCGGCGGCGGACCCTGGTCGTGCAGGGATTCGGCCACGTATATCATCGTCTGCATGGTCCCCCCTGCTTCCGGCGTCAGCGTGCTCATGCCCGCGTTCAATGTCGGCGAGATCATCGCCGAGAACGCAGCGCGCGTTGCCAAGGCGATGATCGACCACCCCAACGTCGAAATCGTCATCTGCGACGATGGCTCGACCGACCGCACCGGACGAGCCGCAGCCGATGCCGCCGCCGACCTCGACGTCGTGCACGTCGTGCATCACGAGCGGAACCTGGGAAAGGGAGCGGCACTGCGAACCGCCTTCGACGCCTCGACACAGCCGATCGTCGTCTTCCTCGATGGGGATCTGGACCTCCCGCCCGAGCAGCTTCCGACCTTCATTGCGACCTTCGTCGATCGCAACGTCGACGCACTGGTCGGCGAGAAGTCTGTTGCGATGAGTGACTCATCGTTCCCGACGATTCGTCGCGTGCTCTCGAAGATCTACTCCGGTGTGGTTGCGGTCCTGTTCCGCCTCCCCGTCCGAGAGACACAGACAGGTCTCAAAGTCTTCCGGCGTGAGGCAATCGAGCGCGTGCTGCCGGCCCTGACGATCAACCGGTTCACGTTCGACATCGAGTTGCTCGGCCGGCTCGTACGGCAGGGAGCCTCGATCGAAGGCGCACCTGTCGAGCTCGCTCCTCGCGCTGCCGCAACCGGGCTCTCGATCGGCACCCTCTTCGAAATGGCGCGCGACACACTGTTGACGTGGTGGCGGTTGAGGAGAAGTCGTCAGTAGTCAGTAGTCAGTACTCAGTACTTGGTACTTGGTACTCAGTACTCGGTACTCCTCGAATCGAGGCTGGCGGGCTCGGAGTCGGTGGACTCGGCGGCTGCTTGTGCGGCGCGGTGCTTCAGCGCCTTCCCGAACACGACATCGCGATAGGCCGCAAACTTCGGCAACAGGATGATGGCCACGGCGGCGACCTTGGCGAAGTTCTCGCCGAGGAGACTCAATGGCCCGAACACGACGTCGGCGAGTTCGATCACGCCGAGCGTGACGGCCCAGGCTGCCAGGTTGACCGCATAGAACTGGATCGCCTCGCGCATCGTCACCCGGCCGTCGTGCAACTTGAAGGTGTAGCGGCGATTCAGGAGGTACGACACGAACGTGGCGATCAGCAATGCGACGGTCACCGCCCAGAACCGGGAAACGGATACGGACCGCAGCACGTTGAAGACGCTGAAGTCGACCACCGTGTTGATCACACCGATCACGGCGACCGTGGTGATCTGGGTCGCCGACTCCCGGTTGAGGAAGGTCTTGAGGTAGTTCCTCATCACCCATCACCTCGGTCGATCCGGTCGGCGAGTTGAGGTTCGGTCGCATTGCGCCGACGACGCACCACCGTGGCGACGAGCAGCCCGAGCGCTGCGACGGTGAGCAGGTTGCCGAGATGCTCCGGCCATCCACGACGGAAGTCGATGACGACATCCCGCTCGGTTGGGACGACGACCATCAGCGACGGAGCGGCCCGATACGGACCCTCGGCGCCGGTCGCGGTCCAATTCGGGAAGTACGAGACCTTGACCAGATGGGGCACCCCTATCGCGTCGGTCGTGAACGAGATCCGATGATCCTCCAACACGACATCGCTGACCGACGCTCCCGTGGTGTCGTAGCGGCTCGGAGCGACAAAGCGGTCAGACACCTCGTCGACACGGCGCCAATCCTCGGGGCCCTCGGCGGTGACCCAGTAACTCAAGTCCTCGGGGTCGTCGTAGTCGTACCACTCGAGTGACCACTCCTGCGGCTCGAGCTCGCCGGAGTACACGGTCGGCTGGAACGCAGCGATATCGATCAGGTCCGACGGCGGGAGCTCGAAGATCGTCCACGGCCCCGTCGTGCGAACCTCCGTGTAGAGCGGATGCTCTTGCGCCGCCTCAGTCGCCCGCTCCGTGTAGCTGACGTAGTAGCGCACGTCGTAGACGGCGAGGTGATTCGCCCCGCGGTCGAGGTCGAACGGGCCGTACCGAATGCCGCGCATGGGGCGCGACGGGGCGTCGCTGAGCTCGGATTGGTTGACGAAATGAAATGGGGTGGTGATCGACGACTCGAAGAACAGCCCTTCCATCGACGTGTGCGATTCCGTGAAGTACGGCATCAGCATCGGCGCCATCGTCGTTCCGTACCGGCTGATGTCGCTGTTGTGCTCCCACATGACACGACCGTCCGGCAATGTCTCGAGCGTCGCCATCAACCCTTCGAGCTCCGCGTACCGATCGACGATGACGTTGCCCTCGACGTCGCGCTCCTGTCGGCCCTCGTATCCGGTCCAGTTCCAGCCCACCCAGCCGGGCAAGTCGTGGATGGCCACCGCCGCCGTCGCAACCAGAAGGACGACTCCGAGTGTCCCGAACAACGCGAGGTTCTGCCCGCGCTGGCTGAGCACCCTCGAGTACTCCGACACAGCAAGACCGATCGTGATGCCGGCGATGATGAACACCCCGACGTACCAGAAGGGGAGGAATCGGGCGTTGTAGAGCTCCGTGAAGTCGAGCTCGGCAAACAGCCAATACACGAACGCCGGCACGACGGTCATCGTGAGCAAGACCGATACGTCATCGCGGCGGAGCAACATCCAGATGGTGCCGATCACACCGAGAACGAAGACCGGAACGAACTCGTCGGGTACGGCCGTAGCGACGATCTGCGGCGACGCACCTTCGCCGACCAAACCCTGGACCGGGTCCCAATTCATCGAGATCGACATGCCCTGGAACACCCGAATCGCCATCGGAAGCGCCCAGAAGGCGGCGAGCGCAAACCCGAACACCCACGACCAGACGAGGACCTGGGGCCCCCGCTTGCGCAGGAACAGCGGCAATGAGACGACAACGATCACGATCGTCACCACGACATGCGTGATGGCGCTGAGCCCGAGCACGATTCCGGCTGCGGTGGAGAGCCCACGCCCCTCACGCGTGTCACGGACGACGATCCCGAGGTACACGAGACCAAGGGCGAGACCCCACGAGAACGAGAACTCGCCGGCCATCGTCGACTTCACGTTGCCGCCGAAGATCGAGAAGCTCTCCATGAAGATGTACATCGAGCCGGTAGCCGTCGCCAGCGCCGACACCGGACGATTGAACCCGAGGCATCGGACGAAGAAGAACACCGAGATCGGGAACGCCACGAGACCGGCAGATGCAACGAGCTTGAACGCCACGCCGTACGGCAGGATCACGTTGAGCAGCACCGTCACCAGCGCCGGCAGCGGGAAATAGAAGTACCCGGCGGGGAACCCTGCGTACCAAGCGTTGCTCCACCCCAGGAGACGCCCGCTCGGCAGGAGTGATTCCTGCATGATCTGGGGGAACAGCACGTGTGCCCCCATGTCTCCACCGGTCGGTGTGCTGGCCACGAAGAGCTGCGGCGCACGGAATCGCATGTTGATGTACGGGAAGCTCGAATCAACGGAAACGACCCCATCGATCATCCCCATCATGATGAAGAGGATGAGCGCCGTCGGGAGCCCGACACCGAGCACGACGAGCCACCGCTCGCGCCGACCTGAGTCGGGTTGAGGCGGTGGCGCCGGCGCGTCGGCCTCCGGCCGATCAAGAAGCGAAGTGGCCACGGAGGGGAATCGTAGTTGCCCGCGGCCGGTAGAGGGGTTCGCGTGGTGGGCGTACTACGTACTGCGTACAACGTCGCCCGAGCCGGGCGAACGATTCCGAGCGTGTGCAATCTGGCTCGGGCTACGTCATACGTCGTACGCTCGGGACGCGAATGACCCCGCCTCAGGGCGGGGCCCGATGCTCGACCTGCGATCAGGTCCCTACTTGGTCTTGCGCGCCATATCGAGCACGGTGTCGAGGGCCAGTGGCTCGCCATCGCGGTTCCACCAACGGGCCTCGCAGGTGTGACATGAATAGAACTCGACCTCGGTCCCGTCGGGAAGCGTGAGTTCGATCTGAATCACGTCATTGGCACCGCACGCGGTGCATTGCAGTGGCTGGCTCGAGACTGTCCTACCCATCGAGGATCGATGGTAGCGCTTCCAGCGCAGTTGCACCACGCGAAAACGCGGGTTGTTCGTCACCGGTCTCCAGGTCTTCGAGCTTGCCGACATACCGGGATCGGCGCTTGCCGTCCTCCCACCAGTAGGCGTACCAGTACGGACCGTGTGGACATCGGGTGCAGTTCGACTTCCCGCACTTGACGTGCTGCGCCCGGAGCTTGACGTCGGGCCCACCTCCCGGAAACGAGACGCCTCGCTGCTCCAGCCTGGCTTTGGCCAGGATCAGGAGGCGGCGAAGTTCGTGTTCGTCCATCTCCCGGATGGCTTCGAGCACGTCGCGGTCGATCGGCATCGCTGCGCTACGCCACTTCCAAGGCAAGCACGAGCGGTCGGCCGGCTTGCCGGCGATCGGTCAGCATCCAGCCCTGTGGAGGCACGAGCCGCTCGGCGTGGTCGTCACACATGGCGTAGGACGCTCCGGGGGCGTGCGGAAGGGTCAGCTCGCCGACCCACACCTGTCGTTCGTCATAGTCGTAGGACATCGCGGACGTCGCGAGCACCCCACATCTGCAGCATCGTGGTTCCATGCCGCTCGAAGGTAGAGCGTCACACGGCCGACCCCAAGGATTTGCGAACCGGCTTCGCCGGTTCGTACGCAGATTTCGGCTCCGCCGAAACTGCGGCTACGGGATCGCGGAGTGACGCAGCCAGTCCGTTCGGAGTTTCGCAAAGCCGAAACTCCAGCTCAGCACCCGCACGCGTGAGCGGGTTCGCGGTGGCGTGTTACCAGCCGGCCTTCTTCAACGCTCGGCGGATCGCGCCGACCGTAGGGGTCCCGGCAAGCTGACGCACGACGGTTCCGTCGGCATCCGTGACCACGACCAGGGGGACGGCACCAACGGCCGCTGCGGCGAACAGCTGGGGTTCGAGTTCGTGCGTCACCTCACGGACGGGTGCGTCGACGGCGCCCAGGCGCGCCATGACCCGCTTGCAGTTGTCGCACTGAGTCGAGGTGAACGCAATCACACCTGGCGGGAGATCGAGACCGGCGAGCTGCACCGGCGCATGGGTGGGACGCTGCCACCGGTTGGCACCCCAACCGATTGCGACTGCACCGACCGCCACCAGGGCAACGAGCACGATCCGAAGCGCAACCTCGTCCACCGTCACTCCCCGATGACGATGCCGGCGACGAACGCCACCCCGCGCTCGGCCGCGGCGCTCCACGCTGCGGTGACTGGGACCGAAGCATCGACCAGATAGCCGGTGATCCGAGGATCATTCGGGATCTCGTACCTGGCGACCCGCCCAGGCTCGATTTGGATCTTGTCCCCGACGAGCGAGGTCGTGCCGAGCGGTACGAGCGTCACGGTCACCGCCTCCGGATTCGAGTTCAGGATCCAGATGGCGGATGTTGCGTCGGGGACCGATCCAGCTCCCGGGAGCAGCCAACGCGATGCCTGTTCTCGGGCGCCGGTCGTTGCGCCAACACGAGTTCCTGAAATCGGTTCCTCCGGCTCCTCGCCCTCGATGGTCTGTGGCGGCGGGTCCTCAGCGACGACGACCGCGCTGATCGGACTCGTCGATCTGACTCGGATCCCGAAGGTTCCGAGACCGATGTCCGAGAGGTCGATCCGCGTGGGTACATCGGAGGTGACGTCGACGGTGAGCGCGCTGGGCGTCGCTGCAGTTGCACTGAAGACGTCGATGTCGACCGTTGCCGGTGTTGCGCCGGGATTGCTCATGACGAGGTTCGGCAGGAGGCCGCCGGCAGCGACGAGCGGGAACTCCCAGGTGGTGGATAGACCATCCCCCGGCCACGTTGCTTCGTCGCCACCTTCGACAACCAACGACAGCGCGGGAATCACGGACCCTTGCTCGGTGGACACGACCAGCACCAGATCGTCGAGGAACGGGACCGACGGCTCGAGCTCGAGATCTCGCCAGCTCCGCCCCGGGACATCGACCGGAGACAGATCCGTGAGCGGGGCGAGACCGAACTCGCTCAGACCGGACACGGTGGCTTTCGCCAGTTCAGAGAATGGGTTGAAGAGCCGCAGCGTCAGACGCCGACCCTCGCGGGTGGTTCCACCAGGCAGATACCAGATCTTGTCGACCGACCGGACGCAGTGATCGCCCGCGAGCGAGAAGTCCGAGGTGATGGTTGCTGCGACCGCCGCAGGTCCGTCGTCGAACTCGACGAACCCCGGGGCGGCACCGAGGCGAACGATGTCTTCGACGTCGACCACCGCCGACCCAGGACCGGTGAGTGCTCGGCTGGTCTCGCGGGGCGCTTCGTTCGGAATCGGACTCGGGAGCGACACCAGCGCGTTGACTTCCGGGACCGAGGCGAGCGCATAGTCGGTGTCACGCAGATCTCCGGAGTCCGCCCACGCGCAGTACCAGACCGACGATCGAGCGATTGCCGACGGTTCGGGAGCGACGAGCCCGGCAAAGTCGGGCACGTCCGGCACATCGGGAGCGATCTGGGCAGCCGCCCCCACACCCAATGCAGCAACGACGACCAAGCCGGCAATCCTCCTCATCGTCGCTCCCTCCCGACGGCCGACCCGACCACCAAGAGAAGGGCGAGCGCCCCGGCTGCAATCGCCTGGCGGCGCCGACCTTCGACCGGAGCGAAGGCCACCTCACCATCAGCTCCGGACACGTCGTTCGCCCATCCGGATTGCTGCCAATCCGGCTGCCACCGACTGTTTGGGCTCTCAGCGATCGTGACCCGGACGTCGGCGGGCTCGCCCCGGTAGACCCGACCGTCGTAGGACCACGGGGACCCGTCGTCGGCGACGGCGCGCACCGGAGGATCACCATCGAGCGTGAGCGCAACCCCACGGCTCGTCCCCAGCGCAACGAGATCGAGCTGACCCGTGAACACGGAGGTGAACGGGGTCTCGCCGAGGGAGATCACCCATCGGATGCCGAACTCGGCCAACGCATCACCCGCCCGGAATGTCTCTCCGTCCACGATGTCCGCCAGCGTCTGTTCGAGCGCCACATCCGCTCCCGAGGCAGGGCCGAGCCAGGCCTCATCCATCGTGGGCATCGGCGCTGATATCACTCGATACGCTGCGCCGCGGAAGAGCCTGCTGTCCCCCGGCAAGGCGTCGCTCGGGCCAATGACCAGGATCCGAGCAGAGGCCGGGTCACCCGGGGCTGCCCCGGTGAAGGCCACTGCACGGTCCAGGGTGTCGCCGGGAAAGCCGATCCGACCGGGGAGCACTACGAGGACTGTGGCTGCGACCAGAACGACACCGCCGATGGTCGCCGAGCTCACTACCAATCGACGCCACCCGGTGACGACATCGACTCGAGTCAGCGCATCGAACGTCGCGGCGACGATTGCGGCCGATCCGAGGGAGACCAGCACCAATCCGGAGTGTTCGACTTCGCGGCCGAAGCCGGCGTCACCCGCCCTCGCCGCTGCAGCTCCGAGCGTTGTCAGGATGCCGCCCCAGACCCCGACGGCTGCATGCCGCGGTGGTCCCGCCACCACGAGACCCACGAGGGCGACCGCGAGCGCCACGATCATCACCAGCGACGGCTCCCAGAAGGCAGGATCACCCGCCTCGAGGAAACGGTCCAGGTCGGCGGTCGTCACCCAGGGAACCAACATCGTCGCTCCGAGCAGGGATCCCACGACCCCGACGAGCGCGCCACGCCACGCCGATCGGTCGTCGACGGACACGAGGGCCCAGGTCAACAGCGCAACGATGGGCACGACTCCGACGAGCGGAGAGATGACGGCCGTGAGACCGATCACCCAGCCGGCGGCAGCGACACGTGCGACACGAGCGGTCCACCGTTTGGGGAACCGGGCAAGGCACACCCGAATCGCCCACGGGACCACGCCGAGGGCCATCCATGCCGTGACTCCTGTGTCACCGGTGATCGACTGCGCGGCGGGACCGGCAATGAGCACAGCGGCCCCCATCAACGCCGGGACCGTTTCGATGCCGAACGTCCGGAGCATCCTCACCGACCCCCACAATGCCGACAACGTCGCTGCGACGACGAGCAAGGCAATTGCCGCCCCCGGCCGGTCGAGCAACGCCGTTTGCACGAGACCGGCCAACGCAAGGAATGGGCGAAGCGGTTCGATGGTCCCCATCCCGGCGGGATTCCACCCGCCTGCGTAGGCGGCGACCGTATCCAGACCGGACGGTGGGAGCGGGAGGCTGTACCCGACGGCCGGCATCTGACCACTCCAAATGGACCGTGTGCTGAAGAACGCAGACACCAGAGCGAGGAAGCCGATCACGAAGGCGGGTTGCCGCAGATCCTGACCCAACTCGGCGAATCCACGTCCTTCCTCGAGACCTAGCCGGTCCCGCAATCGTGAGCCGATCTCGCCGAGGAGTTGCCGGAGCTCTGCCGAGCCTCGGAGCTGGTAGCGGAACAACTCCGCGTCATCACCTACCCGACCACGTCGGGCGGCACGGCGCGCGCCCAGGGTCGAAGGGAGGTAGACGAGATTCCAGACCCAGGCACCAAGCCAGGAAAACAGCGTGAACCGGCCGAGGAAGGGAGCAACGATGGCCGAAACGAGGCCGATCAGGAAGCTGATGGGCAGCGCCCAGATCAGGGTGAGCCAGCTGTAGGCCTTGAGCATCGCCCGGATCCGGCCGGCCTCCTCCCTCCAGAGCGCATCCCGGGTCCGGCTGGGTTCGATGACCACCTCGGACGAGGGCACGATGATGACCCGAGCACCGCGCAGCCGCGCTCGTTGGCAGAGGTCGACGGCGCCGGGGATCGGCGCCATGCGGGGATCCGGGCCACCCACGCCGCGAGCCAGGTCCTTCCGCATCAGAATCGAGGCAGCCGGGACCGCAGCGACGTCGCGAACGACGTCGTACTGACCGAAGTCGATCTCTTCAGGATCCAGCCCGACATAGGGAGCGTCGAAGACGTCGGTGGCCAAGCCAACGGAGATCAGCTGCTCTTCATTGTCTGCCCGCAGGAGCTTCGAGCCGGCAATGGCCGCACTGTTTCGTTCCGCTTCGAGGACCAGCGAGTAGAGCGCGTCGTTGCGCGGCAGCGCACCGGCGCGGACGATCCACACGTGGGTGACCCCACCCGAGACGGCGCCGAGCAGGTTCCCAACCGACTCGTACCAGCCGAGACCCTCGATATCAGCGGCACGACGCACGTCGGAGCCCCCGCCGACCAGCACGATGCGGGCAGGCTCGTACACTTGACGGCGCACCGCAGCGAGGGTCTTGGGGACGGCCTCGGGGTCATTGACGGCGATGGCCGTCACCACCACGACGGGCGGAGACGACTCCGCACGAGATGACATAGGAGCGCATTCTGGAAGGGTCTCGAACGTACCGCAATCTGTCCGTGGTGCTGCTGTCCGGTGGAGTCGGCGGCGCACGGATGGCTCGAGCCCTGGCGAGCGTCCTCGATCCGGAGCGATTCACGGTCGTCGTCAACGTCGGTGATGACGACGTGATCCACGGTGTCCACGTGGCCGCCGACCTCGACACCGTGATGTACACCCTCGCAGGGATCGAAGGCGAACACGGCTGGGGACGCCGCAACGACAACTGGTCGGTGATGGCCGAGGTCGGGCGGCTCGGCGGCGACACGTCATTCCGTCTCGGAGATCTCGATCTCGCAACGTGCCTGCTGCGCAACGACGCACTGCAGTCCGGCCGCACCCTGTCGTCGATCACCGCAGAGCTGTGCGCCGCACACGGCGTCCTCCCCACCGTCGTTCCTGCGACCGACGATGAGGTGCGCACGAAGCTGCAGCAGCCCGACGGGTCATGGCTGGACTTCCAGGACTACTTCGTTCGGCGCCAGCACAAGGACCGCGTGACCGCGGTCCGCTATGCCGGCGCAGACCGGGCAGCGGCGGCGCCCGGTGTCATCGAGGCCATCGGCGAAGCGGACATCGTGGTCATTGCGCCCTCCAACCCACCGTTGTCGATTTGGCCGATCCTGGGCGTGCCGGACATCCGGAGCGCCGTGGAAGCCGCTCCGACTGTCGCCGCGATGAGCCCGCTGTTCGGAGGCCGGGCGCTCAAAGGCCCGGCCGCGGAAGTCATGACCGGGCTCGGCCTCGAGGCCTCCAACATCGGGATTCACGAGGCGTACGCGGGGCTCATCTCCGATCTCGTCGTCGACATCGGCGATGCGAACGATGTCGGACCACTGCAGGATCGCGGCGTGCGAGCCACTGCGATGGACACTCGATTGGGCGAACGTGCCCATGCAGAATCCGTCGCCGAGTACTTCCTCGACACCGTCGCGTCCGCCGCCGGGCTCCCGGTACGATGACCGACCCGACGGAGTGACGATGACACAAGGGCCGATCACGCTGATCCCGATCGAGGGGATCCCAGAGATTCGTACGGGGGACGACGTCGCAGCGGCGATCCTGGCCGCAGCTCCGGACGGCCCCGGCGGATTTGTCGATGGAGACGTCGTCGTCGTCACCCACAAGATCGTGTCGAAGGCTGAGGGACGAGTCGTCCCCATCGACGATGATGCGGCCTATCGAGCGGTCGTGGCGCAGGAGGCGGCTGCGATCGTTCGCCGACGCGGCGATCTCGTCATCACCCAGACGAAGCACGGCTTCATCTGCGCGAACGCCGGCGTCGATCGATCCAATGTGGTCGGAGCGCACGCCGTGCTGCTGCCCGAGCGCCCCGACCGATCGGCCCATCTCATCCGATCGAAGCTCGAACATGCCACCGGCCGGCGGCTCGCCGTCGTGGTGACCGACACATTCGGAAGGGCGTGGCGCCGCGGACTGACCGACGTCGCAATCGGAGTGTCCGGAATCGCACCGATCGCCGACCTGCGCGGGACAACGGACATGCAGGGCCGAGTCTTGGACGTGACCGAAGTGGCCATCGTGGACGAAATCGCTGCGGCCGCCGACCTCGTGATGGGCAA
>JASJAX010000100.1 GCA_030066755.1 Acidimicrobiia bacterium | reverse complement strand
TCTGGTCGGAGTTCGCAGCCGACGGCGGGACGCTGGCCCTCCACGCCGCAGACTCCCTCGATCCGGGCAACCAGGTCGGCCTGTCGCTCGTGGCCGAACAGCCGCTCGAAGCCATTGGCGCTCAGCTTGCCGCAGTCGACATCGACGTCGTCCGTAGCATCCAGGATGAGCCCTTCGGCCGATCGATGGTCGTCGAGGACCCCGACGGTCTCAAGATCCAAATCAATGAGCATTCGCCCCCGGGGTCGTAGCGAACGGGGATCCGCGGCCGTGCAGGGCCCGCGCCGGATCGCCCGTCCGAGTACTGAGTACAAAGTACTGAGAACTGACGACTGACGACTGACAGCCTCCGCCGACATCAAGCGACGCCGAGTTTGGGCGCAGCCCAAATCTCGCACGTTGCGTGAGGCCCTGCCTCACGCAACGCGTTCCTTGACGATCTTGGGGATGCTGATTCGTCGGATGGCTCGCAATCCCGGCCACTGCGATACGAGCGCGACGACGAGGATGGCGACGGTCGACCACACGTACGTCGCCGGCGCAACGAAGAGATCGAACGCGAAGAGGTCCGAGGAGAAGCTGCCGAGCGCAGCCTTCGCCGCGAAGTAGCCGGCGACGAGCCCAAGCGGAATGCCGAACAGCGCCACCATCAGGTTCTCAGCCGTGATGAGTCGAGAGATGCGACGCCGGTCGGTGCCGACGGCGAGGAGCGTTGCCACCTCGCGGGTCCGTTCGGCGATGTTGACACTCATCGCATTGAAGATGAGGGCGAACGCCATCGACGCACCGAACACGAGCATCACGCCGACGAACGCGTAGAACAGGACCATGAAGTCCTGCATCACCGAGTAGAGCGCCTTGGCGTCCTCGAACGCAGCAACCTCAGGGCGAGCGGTCAGTGCGGCTCGGAGTGCGGCAGCGTCAACCCCATCGGCGTAGGCGACGAGCGCAGACGTCGCCGGGAGGTCGAAGCCGACGAGCGTCTCAGCGTGGCTACGCGCCACATACGCCATCGTCCCCATCGGCTCGTCGACGAACGCCGCCACGGTGGTCTCGACCGTGCCGAGACCCGGCACGACGACTGAGACCGGATCGCCGACCTCGACACCGAGCAAGCTGCGGGCCGCCTTCCCCAAGGTCACGCCGTCGTCCGGCAGACCGATCCACCGGCCATCCACGGCGGCAAACCGATGCATGGCCGTGTCGTCGGCCAGGACGTTGAGTGCCGTCTCGTATTCGCCCGTTGGTGTTCTCAGCACGGCAGGCAGCGTCAGGCTCGGCTCGGCGGCCACAACTCCATCCACGTCAACGAGTGCCGTGACCTCCGACGTTGTCGCCGGGGCGGCGAAGTAGACCGTCGCGTCCTCCTGTTGGATCTCGATGAACTGGCGGTCCATCAGGTGCCGCACCGTATCGATCATCCCCCACGAGACGAGGATCAGCATCAACGACAGCACCACGCCGATCATCGTGTAGACGGTACGTCTCGGATTGCGTCCGACCCCGCGCAGCGTCATACGCCACGGCACCGGTAGCCGCCGCAGCGGAGGGATCAGGCGTTCCAGCAGGCTGCGCTTACCGCCTCCGATCGGAGTCTCGCCGCGCATTGCCTGGGCCGGAACCACTCGAGAGGCGACGAGCGCCGGAGCCAGCGCCGCGAGCAGGCTGGCCACGAGACCGAAGGCGACGGCTCCCACCAGCGTTGCGGGGTAGAACTGAATCAGGGTCACCGGGATCGCGAGCAGGTCCGTGTACAAGCGGGTGATGGCTCGTGCCAAGAGCACACCCACAATCGCGCCCGGAAGCGCCCCGGCGAGTCCGGGTGCGAACCCGTAGCCGAGGTAGTGGAGCAGGACTTGCCGCCGGGTGAACCCGTTCGCCAGCAGCACGCCGATCTGCGGCCGTTGGGTGTGCACGAGGCGGCTGATCATCACGTAGGCGGCCATAGCCGCAGCCGTGAGGAAAAGCATCGGGAAGAAGACGGCCATCTCCTCCAGCCCCCGGAGATCTTCAACGAGCGCAGCGTTCGACGCCTGTTCATCCCTCGTGTAGCTGCTCGACGCTCCGAAGCCCTGAGCAACGTCAACGAGCTCTGCAGTGAGCGCGTCGTTCCGCTCTCCCTGTTCGTAGTACACGATCGCCTCGTTCGGCCCACCGGCGATCGCAGCCACCTGGGATTGCGCCGCAAAGATGACGCCGAAGTTGTCCGGCGAAGTGATCAGCTCCTGCCGATCTCGGGCAGGCCAGATGTACTCCGGCGACGAGACCACGCCCGCGACCGTGACCGTCCTCCAATCGGAGCCTTCGAAGATCTCGAAGCGATCCCCTGGGGTGAGCCGGAAGTGATCTGCCATGTGCTCCTCGACGAGCACCGTCTCCGAGGTCTCGAGGTACGTCCCCTGCAGCACCTTCAGGGTGTTGACCTCCGCCTGGTCCCCGACCGGCACGCCGATAGCGCGCCCGAGGAGCTTCACGCCGCCGACGTCGAACGGGATGTCGACGCTCGATCGGGTTTCCACGCGATCGACACCGTCCGCTGATCCAACGCTGGCTGCAAACCCTTCGACATCTCCGCCGTTCACCGTCAGATTGGCGAAGTGGAACTCGGTGGCGGTTGCAGCGTAGGACGCCTGCAGATTGCGGAACGAATCGAAGCTGGCGGCGAAGATCGTGACACCGAGGAACATGGTCACGGTGATGGCGGTGAACTGAGCGCCGTGTCTGCGAAGGTCTCGTGCCAGCTTGCGTCGCAGCGGCGTCACCATGTCAATGCTTCCGCCGAAACCGGATCGTCGATCCGGAAGTCGTCGACGATCTCACCCGAACGAAGACGGAGCACACGGTCGGCCATGTCGCCGATCGCGGCGTTGTGCGTCACGAGCAGAACCGTCTGCCGATGCTCGGCGGCAACTCGCCGGAGCAACGACAGGATCATCCGGCCCGTCTCGAAATCGAGTTCACCTGTTGGCTCATCGCACAACAACACCGGGGGGCGCTTGACGAGCGCCCGAGCGATGGCAACGCGCTGCTGCTCGCCACCCGAGAGCTGTGCGGGGAAGTGGTGCATCCGGTCGGCCAAGCCGACGTCCTCGAGCACCGCTGCGGCGCGATCGGATCCGTTGTCCATGGTCAGCCCCGCGACGAGCTCGACGTTCTCGAGTGCGGTCAGGGTCGGGATCAGATTGAAGAACTGGAACACGAAACCAACCGACTCGCGACGGAACGCCGTCTTGGCGTCGGCATCCATCGCCGCCAGATCCACGCCGTTGACTTCGATCCGACCTCGGCTGACATCATCGATTGCGCCGACGAGGTTCAGCAGCGTGGTCTTCCCCGACCCGCTGGGACCGAGGATGACGGTGAAGTCCCCCTGGGGACCTGCGAGGTCGACGTCGCGGAGGGCATGGACTGCGGTATGGCCTTCGCCGAATGTCTTCCAGACTTCGGCCATCTTGATGGTCATTTCGGGTTCGCTTTCTCATGGTGTCGTGGGTGGGGCCAGGCCACGAAATGCAATGTCGACCTGGCGGTTGAGTTGTTCGAGCAGCATCGCTTCGTCGTAGAAATCGAGGGCGACGTACATGAAGAGCTGGGTCACCATCGTGGAGAAGAGCAGGAGTGTGGCCTCTGCAGGATCGACATCGGGCCGCAACCTGCCGCGGGTGCTGAATCCGGCGAGCAGTTCGTTCATCTGGTCGATCAATCGCTGGTCCATCTGCGCCAGCTCGGCCGTCAGCTCCGTGCCGCCGACGCGATGGAGCGACGCACTCAGCACCTCGCGCAGGAGCGCCGGTTGCCATGAGGAGAAGTGCTCCAGATACACACGGAAGAGCCGCTGGATCGCCTTGGTGGGATTCGTGCCGGGGCGAGCGAGCACGGCTGCCCCTTCCTGAACCATGGCATCCGTGTCATCGCTCACACCGGCGAGGAGCAGGGCGTTCTTGGATCCGAAGTAGTTGTAGACCGTGGCGACCGACACCTCAGCGGCGACGGCGATCTCGTCCATGGTCGTCTTCTCGATACCTTGGGACGAGAACAGCCCCGCCGCCGCCCCAATGATCCGACGGCGCACGGCCTGTTTCTTGCGATCACGGAGCCCAGTCAGCGTACGTTCCTAAACTTAGAGAGACTCTAAGTTTAGAGGAACTCTAGGATTCGTCAACCCCGTACCGGACGCCCAGCGCGCCCTTCTCGAGGTGCCAGATGGTCCAAGTCACGGCAGCAGCGAAAGCCTCATCGTGGGTCACCATGAGAACGGCGCCCGGATACGCCTCGAGGGCAGACTCGATCCGCTCAACGGCAGGGAGGTCGAGATGGTTGGTCGGCTCATCGAGCACGAGGATCCAGGCTCCGGTCCCCAAACCGAGTGACATCGCCAGCTTGCGGGCCTCCCCCGGCGAAGGGTTGGCCGACGCCATGAGCGTATCGGGGTCCACCCCAAGGGCCGCGACGATGGACAGGACCCGCCCACGGCGAGCGGTATCGAGCGCGTCGAGCCGATCGAGCAGGCGCACGCCTTCGGCCCTCGTGAGCTCCTGCGGGAGGTAGAGAACCCGATCTGCCGGGATCGCGAGATCGGCGAGGAGTGCGACGAGCAGCGTGCTCTTGCCAACTCCGTTCTCTCCGACGAGGCGGATGCGGTCCTCGCGTGCAACGGCAACGTCGACGTGGTCGGCGAGGAGCGCCGGTCCGGCGCGCAGCGGGCCTTCGTAGCGGAGCAACACACGCTTCGGCGACGGCTCGTAACCGAAGGTGACGGCACTACCGAGAAGCTTGTCCGGCGCAAGCTCGTCGGCTGCGGCAGCAGCCCGCTCCAGGCCGGCGCGAATGACCGTCCGGCGACGCTGCCCGGCAACCTTGCCCGACTCGTGTCGACCCTTCGCGGCCATGGAGGTGGCGTCGTGGTCCTTCGGATCCGCCTGGCGAACTTGCCGCCGGAACCTGGCGTTGCGCTCATCAGCGGCACGGCGCTCGTCGGCGAGGCGACGCCGCAGAGCCTTCTCGGATCGACGGGCGCTGGCGTACCGCTCGGCAGCCGCAGCTTCCTCCGCAACCCACTCCTCGCGAGCGACCGTGTATGGCGCCGACCACAGCCGGAGCGCCCCTCCGCGAACGCGCAGTGTGCGTGTCGTCAGTCGATCGAGCAGGCCGCGGTCGTGGGAGATGACGAGGCCGACGCCTCGGAATTGCCCGAGGGCCGACTCGACCAACCTCCGCCCTCTCGAGTCGAGATGGTTCGTCGGCTCGTCGAGTAGGAGGAGGTGGGGGTCGGCGGCGAGCGCCGCCCCCAGCTGCCACCGTTTCCGCTCACCCGGCGAAAGCGACTCCCAGCGACCGAGACCGCTCGGGTCGATGTCGAGCTTCCCCATCCACATCCGCGAAACCCCATCGGTGGAAAGGGCGAAGGATTCGATCGCAGCTGTAGGCGTGTCGACTTCCTGGGGGCAGCGCATCACCACGGCACCGCGCGGGTCGAGGGTGAGCCGACCCGACGTCGGTTCGAGTTCGCCGTCGATCAGCGAGAGCAGCGTCGATTTGCCGGCGCCGTTGGTGCCAACGACGCCGATCCAACCGTCGCCGAGGTGGACTGACGCATCCTCGAAGACGCGCACAGCAGACGAATAGGAGAACGAGAGATGGTCGAGGTGGATCGCAGGCACAGAGGACTCCTCACTACATCAGATGCATGGGCATCCGGAGGGACGAATTCACCTGTGGCTGCGCATGTGCTCCTGCTCGAGAGGCGGTGCAATGGTAGCCCTCACGGCCTCACAACGAGCGGCCACGAAAGGCCGGACGAATCTCGGACCGCTACGACGACGCGCCAGCCGTCCGCTCCAACCCCTGCGCCGAGGACATCACCGAGCGTCCCGTGCGATGCAATCCGGGCGGTGAGCTGCTCGACGACTTCGGGCGGTGGTTCGGCCGACGGTGGAGGAACCGCTTCGGCGACACCGGTCCGAATCTCCACCGGCTCGGGGAGGTCCCGAATCGCCACCGACCCATCAGCGAGTATCGCTACTCGCACCCGGACCGCCCGCACGGGTTGACGGGCCAGGACCGAACCCGCAGATCCCTGCAGTGTGCGGAACGCAACGTCCACGACGTAGTGGCCCGGCCCGTCCGGCTGCACTGCGAACGGGTGCGCCCACTCCACATACGAGATCACCTCGGGTTGGTCGTGAGGCACGACCGATGCGGATTCCGTGGGGAGCGCCGACCGAACATCGGCAGCCGTCTGGGCGTCACCGTCGACCGTGAAGTAATCGGTGACAAACCACACCGCTCGCATCTCTGCGACCCTTCGATCCTCTTCTGGAGCAATCGCCATGAGGTCGGCTTCCGAATACGCAACGATCGCTCCGAGGTCCTGTCCGCCGACAGGAGGCGACACCGTCGCCGGGGCGGCTGTTGGCGACGACGTCGCGGCGGCCACCGGCGCGGGTTTGGGGTCCAGGGCCACGACCGCCTGCTTGGGCTCGTCGCGCAGCACCGCCACGAGAAGGTACGTCAAGACCGCAGCGACCAGCGCTCCCACGACCCAGGTCCCCACCCGGGTGAGCAGAGGCGTCGCCGGCGGCGCGAGCTGCGCCCAAGGGATCGTCTCATACGTCTCGGCATCAGAGTCAGGGGTTTCGAGGGTCTCCATGGCGCCAACGTATGAGGCGCCAGAGGCCGGTTCAAGAGGGCTGAAAAGCCAGTAGCCAGAGAAGACCACGCGCGTCCGTTGCTGGAGCGCAACCTCTGTTCGGACTGGCGACTGGAAGCGAGCGCAGCGAGCGTACCGGCGACTGGCAACTCGGCGGCGGAGCCGCCGACCGGCGACTCGGTGGTTAGGCCGCAAGCGGCCTAACCACCGATATAACTCATCTCGACTTTGGGGAGATCGACGGTCGCCTCGCTTCGGACTTCGCTGTAACGATCCGTTCGGGCCTCCCAGACTCCACGGAGGAGCGCCTCGAGCTCGGCGTCGGACGCGCCGCTCCTGAGCGAGGCGCGCAGGTCGGTCCCGGCGGTGGCGAAAAGGCAGGTGAAGAGTTTGCCCTCAGCCGACAGACGTGCCCGGCTGCAGGATCCGCAGAACGGTTGCGTCACCGACGTGATGACGCCGAACTCTCCTGCACCGTCGACGTATCGCCAGCGTTGGGCAACTTCGCCTTCGTAGTTGGCGTCGGCGGGCTCGACCGGCCATACCTCGTTGACCATCTTGACGACATCGCCTGCCGGGACGACGTCATCGAGGCGCCACCCGTTGGTCGCCCCGACGTCCATGAATTCGATGAAACGCACGATGTGTCCCGTGTGCCGGAAGTACTCGGCGATCGGCAAGATCGAGTCATCGTTGACTCCCCGCTTGACCACCATGTTGATCTTCACTGGATCGAGACCCGCAGCTGCGGCCGCGTCGATGCCTCCGAGCACTTCGGCAACCGTGAAGCCGACGTCGTTCATTGCCTGAAAGGTGGCTTCGTCGAGCGAGTCGAGGCTCACGGTCACCCGGTCGAGACCTGCGGCAGCCAGGTCCTCGGCCTTGCGCGAGAGCAACGACCCGTTGGTGGTCAAGGTCAGATCGCGGAGTCCATCGATGGTGCGAAGGTTGGCGATCAGCTCCTCGATGCCGCGGCGCAGCAACGGTTCACCACCGGTGAGTCGCACCTTCTCGACCCCGAACCCCACGAAGACCCGGGTGATCCGTTCGATCTCTTCGAAACTCAACAGGAGTTCGCGGGCGAGAAACTCGTAATCGCGGTTGAAGATCTCCTTCGGCATGCAGTAGGTGCAGCGGAAGTTGCAACGGTCGGTGACGGAGATCCGGAGATCCCGTACCGGTCGACCCATCGTGTCCAGCAGCGCCATGGCCGAAAGCGTACCGGGGTGGGGTTTGTTGAGTAGACGGGGATCGATGAGTGCAACGTCCCTTGCGTTCCTGGTAGCAAGTCCCAAGTCTCAAGTCCCAAGTCTCAGTACTTGGTACTCAGTACTCAGTACTCCCGATGGGCCCATCGTCCCTTGCGGGGTTCAATCACCTCACGCACGATGAAGGAGTCACGAGAGGAGCGGTGCATGGTGGACACCGACCTGACGTGCCCCATCGTGCGAGACCCCGAGCAAGCCGGGGTGCCGACTGAGCATCCCGACCTGGCTCAGCTCGAGGGAGCCCACCTCCTCGCCAATGCGGCGAGGCCATTCCTGGATGAGTGCGGCTTCACCGACGAGCAGGTGTTGCACTGGTCGCTCACGTACATCGCACGTCACGGCTCAGGCGATGTCGAATCGTTCGTAGCGTGGATTCACACGTTCGATCCCTGCGCACCCGGCGACTGACCATCGGGTGAGCGCAGCGGAACTGAGGGGGAACGGTCGAACGCGTCGTGTGGACGGCTACGAGCGAACGAGGTCCAAGAACTCGTTGCGAGTCCGCGCATCGGACTTGAAGGTGCCCCGCATCGAGCTGGTGATCATCGAGCTGTCCTGCTTCTGAACGCCCCGCATCATCATGCACAGGTGCTTGCCCTCGATCACGACGGCGGCGCCGTGCGGCTCGAGGATGTCCATCAGTGCATCGGCGACCTGGTTGGTGAGCCGTTCCTGCACCTGGAGACGCCGAGCGAAGACGTCGGTGATCCGGGCGATCTTCGAAAGGCCGATGATCTTCTCACTCGGGAGATAGGCCACGGCGGCCTTCCCGAAGAAGGGCAGCATGTGGTGCTCACACATCGAGTAGAACTCGATGTCCTTCACGAGCACCATCTCCTCTGCGCCCTCTGCATCGAAGACGGCGTTGTTCACGACCTCTTCGAGCGTCGTGGTGTATCCGCTGGTGAGGAAGTCCATCGCCTTGGCGACTCGGAGCGGCGTGCGGACGAGACCTTCACGGGTCGGATCCTCGCCGATCTCCTCGAGCTGTTGCCGGACGAGCGCTTCGAAGTGGGGCGCGTAGACCTCGCCGACGTCGTCGAAGTCTTCGGGGCCGCGAACGGCATATGGGGGGCTCAGTTGGATCGCCATGACTGATTTCACTCTCTCTTCGGCGCCTTCCAGCGTCTTCACCACGTCATACGCAGTGGATCCCGTCACCGGATGGACCCAATCAGGAGCCACATCCGCGATCGGGACGGCAACGTGGGGAGCAGTCGCCGCTTCCGGATCGGGAATCTGCCACTCGCCGAAGTCCTTCACGACGTCGCCGTAGTAGGCGAGATCGAGGTCGATCGTCCGGGGGGCGTTCTTGTCTTCGGTCCGCTCCCGACCGAGAACCCGCTCAACCGCACGGAGTTCCGCGCGCAGGTCCTCCGGCGAGAGGTCGGTACACGCCAGCATCGCCGCGTTGTAGAACGCCGGGCTGCCCTCGGGCCCACCGACGGCTTCGCTTTCGAACACGCAGCTGACCGCCTGGACATCGATCCCACGGTGACGCCTCAGGAGACGCACCGCTTCTGGGATGTTCTGCTCACGGTCGATGTTCGAGCCGAGCGAGATGACGACATCAACGAAGTTGGCATGGTTGTGCATGACTGACTGCTCCCTCCGTCGTTAGGTAACGCGCGAACGGTGGATGGTGATTCCCACAGATCGTGCGTAGCGCAGCGCGCCGGGCTTCTCGACCGTGACCTCGACCTCCTGGATACGCGGTTCGACCTCGAAAATGAGGTCTGCGATCTCCTGTACCAGCCGCTCAACGAGCATCGGCTTTCCCTCACGAATGTGGGCGATGATGGCCTTCGTGATCGTGCGATAGTTCGCCGCATCCGAGATGTCATCACTCACCGCCGCCGGCCGCGTATCGGCCCACAGCGTGGCGTTGATCAGAATCTCCTGCTCGTTGATCCGTTCATCCGGCTTGATCCCGATGATCCCCGGCACGGACAGGTCTTTGATGTGAATGAGGTCCATGGTCGAAGAGTAAACGGAGCAGACCCCCGTGTTGGATGGGGGGCCGGCCTTCGGCCGGAGTACTGAGTACCGAGTACTGAGTACTGAGAAACGCAACCACCCTCGCCGAGCGCGTCCGGGGCGGCTTACACGGTGCCGATGCCCGGAGGGCGAGGCTGGGGGGTGTCTGAGGGGGGCGGCTCCGCCGATCCCTCCTCGGTCCGGGAAGGGGTCGCGCGTCCCCAAACGGACGGCGACTGTGTTCAGACTGGCGACTGGCGACTGGCGACTGGCGACTCGACCTCTCCGCTACCGAGATCCGATCTGCCGCGTCCCAAGAGCCCGACGCCTCAGACCAAGTGTTGTCCCCCATCGACTCGGATGGTCTCGCCGGTGACGAAGTCGTTTTGGACGAGGGCGACGGCAGCGGCAGCCACAGGGTCGGTTCCGCCGGGGCGTCGCATGGGGATCTGATCGGCCAGGCGCTGGGCGTACGCATCGTCTTCACCGGGCGGCGGCAGGATGACGCCGAGCGCCACTGCGTTCACCCGGATCTCCGGAGCGAGCGCAACCGCAGCGGCCTTCGTGAACTCATCGAGGCCGCCTTTGGCGACGATGTAGCTGAAGTGGGTGCGATACGGGGTCGCCGTCTTCACGTCGGTGACATTGACGACGGCACCGCCGAGCCCTTGGGGTAGCGCATCGGCAAACGCCTGCGTCAGGAACACCGGAGTCGTCAGCGAAAGGTCCTGGGTGCTGCGCCAAGAGTTGAGGTCTGCATCCTGCAAAGTGTCCGTCGGGAAGCCCGATGCGCTGTTGATCAAAATGGAGATTGGACCGAGTGCAACCGTTGCCGCATCGATGAGGTCGCCGGCGACGGTTGGATCGGTCAGGTTGGCCGATCCGAGCGCGGCCGAACGACCGAGGGCACGAACCTCTTCTGCGGTCGCCTCCGCTTCTGTGGCGGAGCGGCCGTAATGGATGAACACGTCGGCCCCGGCCCGTGCCAGCGCCAACGTGATCGCCTTCCCGACTCGATGCGCTCCGCCGGTGACCAGTGCATTACGTCCTGCGATATCCATGCCCGAAGCCTACGTTTGCCCTTGGGACTACGCACGAAGGCTCGGTCCTGGCACCAGGTACGAGGTACCACGTACCGCCGGGGAGCGAAGCTCCCCGGCCATTGAGCTATCTTGCGGCCGAATGAGCAGAGAAGATCCCAAACCGGGCCGCTGGATCCTCCCCCTCGTCGTAGCCGGGATCATCGGCTTCACGTACGTGTTCGTGAACGCGCTGCCGCCGGCACCGGTGACCGAAACGACGACCCCGCCGGCCTCCGATACGACGCTCCCGCCGGCCGTGTCCACGACCACGACGACGACCTTGCCGCCGGCTGCCGCCGCATTCATCGCCGAGCTCGACACCCTCGAAGCGCAGGCAAACGAGTTGCTCGCCGAAGCCCAGGAGATCAACGACGACTGGGACAACGAGAACGCCACGTTCTCCGGAACCGAATCTCGGTTCGAGGACTACGAGGTCCGGGTCGCCGAGTACGCAACGGCCGTCGCCGCAGTGGCGCCACCGCCGACCGTGACCTCGTGGACTGCGGCGAGCGGTTCGGCGGGCGCAATGGCGACTGCCGCCGTCAACATGCGGGTCGGCTTCCAGGACCCGGATTCGGCTGCCGGTCGGCGCAGCGGCCTCGCCGACCTCCAGGCTGCAGGGAGCGAGCTCCTCACGGCGTTCGCCGAGGCGAGAGACGCCGTCGGCGGCTGAGACGCAACCGCGAGCTATCAACGAGAAACGGCGGGGCCCGAAGGCCCCGCCGTTTCTTTGAGTTGGGTCGGTGTCTCAGGCCTCGAGGGCGCTGCACACCGTGTCGGTGATCAGGTGAGTCACGACGTAGGGATCCATGTTGGCGTTCGGGCGACGATCCTCGATGTAGCCCTTGCCTTCCTTGGCGACCTGCCAGGGGATCCGAACCGAAGCGCCCCGGTCCGAGACGCCGTAGCTGTACTCGGTCCACGGAGCCGTCTCGTGCAGACCGGTGAGCCGCCGCTCGATGCCTGCGCCGTAGTTCTCGATGTGGAGATCGGCCTTCTTCCCGAGGGCCTCACACGCAGCGATGATCGCGTCGTAGTTCTCGCGCATCTCCTTCGTCGAGAAGTTGGTGTGGGCGCCTGCACCGTTCCAGTCGCCTTCGACCGGCTTCGGGTTCAGGTGAGCCGAGATGTCGTACTCCTCAGCGAGGCGGTAGAGCAGCCAGCGAGCCAGCCAGATCTGATCGGCCACGGCGACACCGTCGAGTGGGCCGATCTGGAACTCCCACTGACCGATCATGACCTCGGCGTTGGTGCCCGAGATCTCGAGACCGGCCTTCATGCACGCTTCGGTGTGAGCCTCGACCACGTCGCGACCCCAGATCTCGTCGGCGCCGACACCGCAGTAGTACCCACCCTGGGGTGCCGGGAACCCACCGATCGGCCAGCCGTGGGGGCGCCCGTCCTTGAAGAACGTGTACTCCTGCTCGATGCCGAACCAGGCCTCGTGCTCGGCGTAACGCTCCGCGGTGGCAACGGCCTGGGCTCGGGTGTTCGACGGGTGCGGCGTCATGTCGACGTTGAGCACCTCGTTGAGCACGAGGACGTCATCACCGCCGCGAATCGGGTCGGGAACGGTGAGGACCGGCTTGAGCACACAGTCCGAGCTGTCACCCGGTGCCTGCTCCGTGCTCGAACCGTCGAAGCCCCAGATCGGTGGCTCCTGGCCGTCCGGCACGATCTTCGTCTTGGAACGCAACTTGGAAGTGGGCGTCAGCCCATCGATCCAGATGTACTCAGCCCGATATGGCATGAGATCCCTCCAGAGGGTTTGAGTTGGTGACCTGTCCCGTGGAGCGTCGGTCCGCTGCCACCGGATTGGAAAGACTCTGGCAACCGGCAATTTCGCCGCCGTAACCGGAATGTGAACAGTGTGTTTCGCCGCATCGTTCCCGCTATCCGCGCACCAGAAGGTGCCGTACCATGACGACCGCCAGGAGGATCAGTACACGTGGAGAGACAACAGGAATACGTCCTTCGGACGGTCGAGGAGCGAGGTATCCGCTTCGTCCGGCTTTGGTTCACCGACATCCTCGGGATCCTGAAGTCGTTTGCGATCACGCCGGCCGATCTCGAGGCCGCATTCGAAGAAGGCGTACGCTTTGATGGCTCGGCGATCGATGGCTTCACCCGCGATCAGGAAGCCGACATGCTCGCACGCCCCGACGCGCGCACGTTCCAGATCCTCCCGTGGCGCAACGGCGACTCCGGCGTCGCTCGCATCTTCTGCAACGTCGAGACACCCGACGGCGAACCGTTCCAAGGCGACCCGCGCCTGGTCCTGCGGTCCAACCTCCAGCGTGCGCACGAACTCGGCTACAGCTTCTACGTGGGACCCGAGGTGGAGTACTTCTACTTCCGCGATTCGAGCCCCAGCCTCGAGGTGCTGGACCGCGGCGGATACTTCGACCTCACCCCGATGGACGTCGCTCAGCAGTACCGACGTTCCACGATCATGGCGTTGGAGCGCCTGGGGATTCCGGTGGCCTCGAGCCACCATGAGGTCTCCCCCAGTCAGCACGAGCTCGATCTCCGCCACACGGACGCGCTCACGATGGCGGACAACCTCATCACGACTCGCCTCGCGGTCAAAGAAGTGGCGATGGAGCACGGCATCTACGCCACCTTCATGCCGAAGCCGCTTGAGGGCTACGACGGGTCCGGCCTCCACCTCCACCTCTCGCTCTTCCAGAACGACGAGAACGCGTTCTACGAGCCCGGCTCGGAACACGCCCTCTCCAAAGTCGGCCGCGGTTTCATTGCCGGCCTGCTCAATCACGGCCGGGAGATCACGGCGATCACCAACCAATGGGTCAACTCGTACAAGCGGCTGGTCACCGGCTTCGACGCCCCGGTGTACGAGACCTGGGGCCGAACTGATCAGTCGGCAGTGGTGCGGGTCCCGGTCACCAAGGCCGACAAGGCGTCGTCGACGAGGATCGAGTACCGGGCTCCGGATCCGGCCTGCAACCCCTACCTGACGTTCTCGGTCATCCTCGCTGCCGGTCTCGCCGGCATCGAGAACAACTATGAGTTGCCGGCGGAGGGTGGAGCCGCCACGGGCGCCCACCGGTTGCCGGCAACACTCAGCGAGGCGCTCGATGCCATGGAGCAGAGCGAGCTCGTGCGGAACGCACTCGGAGAGCACGTCTTCGAGTGGTTCCTGAGGAACAAGCGACGCGAGTGGGAGTCGTACGAACACCACGTGTCGCGGTACGAACTCGATCGCTACCTACCGATGCTCTGACATGTTTGTCCCGGTCTACCCCGAGAGCCCGACCAACGCCTTGACGGCGGCGTTGATTGCTGCCGGCTACCAGCCCGTGCCCGTTGCGGATGTCGCGGGGTTGGCGGCTCGTGCGCCGGTGGAGGGATGGGAAGCAGCAGTGGTCGAGGTCGTGGAGGACCTGGGTCGGTGCCTCGCGGTCGCCTCGAAGCTGTCGACGGAGCTCGAGATCCCGGTGCTGCTCGTGATCGACCGCACCATGACACCCGAGGTCGAGCAGGAGAGCGGGTTCGCTGACTTCATTCTCTCCCCGATCGATCGCACCGAGCTGCGGGTCCGGATGGCCCGCCTCGGCGCCAGCACCACGAGTGATGTCATCGCCGAGGACGAGATCCTGCGATTCCGTGACCTCGAGCTGAACACGGCGACGTACCAGGCGACGGTCGACAGTCGGCCCCAGGACCTCACGTACATGGAATACGAACTGCTGCGTTTCTTCGTCGAGAACCCAGGCCGCGCCTGGAGCCGGGAGCAGATCCTCTCCAAGGTGTGGGGCTACGACTACTTCGGCGGCAGCCGTACGGTCGACGTCCATGTGCGCCGTCTGCGCGCCAAGCTCGGCGAGGAACGCAGCTCCTGGATCACCACGATCCGGTCCGTCGGCTACCGCTTCGGGTAGATTCCGCCCACGCCGGCCGTATCGTCGCAGTGCCGGCACCCGTGGAACGGAGTGCACAGTGGAAGCCAACGAGAACCGGTGTGAATGTCCGGAGATGCCGCAGTGAGCCGGGTCGGCACGTCGATGATCGACCTCGCACGGCAGATCGTGCGTCCGGCGCGCCGGCGGATCTTCCCGGGCTCGGCGGCGTATTGGGAACGACGGTATCGCCGCGGCGGCACGTCGGGACCGGGTTCGGCAGGCACACACCGAGAGTTCAAGGCCCGGTTCCTCAACGACTTCGTCGATCGCCACGGTGTCGAGTCCGTTGTCGAGCTCGGCTGCGGTGACGGTTCCCAACTCGAACTTGGGAGATATCCGCACTACGTCGGATACGACGTCTCCGAGACCGCAGTCGACGCGTGTTCGGCGCGATTCGCCTCAGATCCAACGAAGGAGTTCCGCACATACGACCCAGCGGAGTTCCCGGCAGGACCATTCGCCGAGCTCAGCCTGTCGCTGGATGTCATCCTTCACCTGATCGAGGACGACGTCTTCGATGTTCATCTGGACCATCTGTTTGGTGCGTCGCAGCGATTCGTGATCATCTATGGCGCCGACGTGGATATGGATCCGAAGAAGACGGCAGCCCACTGCCGTTTCCGCCGGTTCACGCCGGTGATCGAGAGCCGGTACCCGGCGTGGCACCTCGATGGCGTGACCGAGGGCCTCGCACCTGCGACCCGTGAGGGACCCCGGACTGACTTCTTCGTCTACCGGTTGGGCTGAGACTCTCGACCGGAACTGCGATGCATCGCTAGGGTTCCCGTGATCGGGCGAACTGGACCGCCCACACGGAGAAGGGGGAACCTCGTGCTGGACAGAATGGCGAAACTCGCACTCGTGCTCGCTCTGGTGGTGGCAGCGTGCGGCGGTGGTGACAGCACGACAACGACTGCGGCGCCTGCGGGATCCGGCGACGATCAGCAGTCAACTACGGCTGCGCCCACGACTGCGGCCCCAACCACGACGGCGGCGCCTGTCGCCGCGAACACCGATGACGAGTTCTGCGCGTTCATCGCTGCCTACGCCAACGAGGTCGAAACCGAGTTCAACATCATGTCGATGTCGGCGGCGGAGATCGAGGCGTTCTTCAACGACAGCCTCGACGCCATCAATCAGGCCGAAGGCCTCGCTCCCGATGACATCCGAGCCGACGTGGCGCTCTTTGCAACGGCCTACGGGGGCTTCGTCGAGTTCCTCGCAGAGAACAACTTCAACTTCCTCGCCATCGCCGGAACCGCACTCGACGACCCGCGGCTGGTCGCACTCGAAGACCCGGCGCTCGAGGAAGCCGGCGACCGCATCGAGGCGTACTGCGGAATCGAGAACTTCATCACACCCAATCCGGCGCCGCCGTCGAGCGGCGGCACGGGCGGACTCCCCGGGGCCAGCGTTCCCGAGGACTTCCCGAGCGTTCTCGAACCCCCAGGTGGGGTGGTCGTCGCAAACGTCAATGTGGCCGGCGCCGTGTCGGTGACGTTCGACACTCCGACATCGACCGATGAGGTCATCGAGTACTACACCGACATCCTGGGACCGCCCATCCAGCAGCTCGACGATCCGAAGGGTGCGCTGTGGACCACGACCTACGAGGGAGTGTTCCTGAACCTCGTCGTGGCGGACGTCGGTGGCGCAGCTACCCAGGTGAATGTGAGTCTCGGCCCCTGACCGGTAGGGGTCGGCCCGGGCACAGAACGTCTGTGGCCATCCCCCGCTAGCGTCGGTGTATGGATGTCACGATCACCAAACTCGTCCATGCCTGCCTGCTCGTCGAGGTCAACGGCCGACGAATTCTCATCGACCCGGGATCATTCTCCTGGAACGATGAGCGGCTCGATCTGTCGATGGTCGAAGGTGTCGATCGGATCCTGATCACCCACGAGCACGCCGATCACGTGTCGGTGGACTTCGTGCGGGGGGCCCTCGAGCGCTCGAACGACGCACCGGTCGAGACCACCGGCGCCTTGGCGGCGATCCTCCAGGATCAAGGGATCGATGCGACGACGTCCGGGACACCGCAGTTCGTCGCACCGCACGAGCGCATCCCCATCGGACCGGGACCGGCAAACACCGGGTTCCACGTCGAAGGGGTGCTCACCCACCCCGGCGACAGCCACAGCTTCGTCGAGACAATGCCGATCCTGGCGATGCCATTCGCCGCGCCATGGGGGTCGCTCGTCGCCGGTGTGGACCGGACCCGACTCGTCCAGCCTCGCTACGTCATCCCGATCCACGATTGGTTCCTCAGCGAAGACGGCAAGGCGTTCATGTACCGCCTCGCCGAGATGGGCCTGGCCAACGACGAAACCGAGCTGGTGCACATCGAGGACTTCGAAACCGCAGAGCTCCAGGTCTGAGATTCTGATACCTGACTGACCAGCCGATCGGTACGGTCAAAGGTGGGATACGGAAGGGAGCCCCCGTGATTCGCACCAGACCGAACTTCGATTGGCGGGCCGCGTTCGTCGGCGGTGTCGTCGTTGCGCTTCTCGTTGCCACAGCACCCGTCGTCGCCGATATCGGCGACCCGGTGCTCATCGGCAGATACAACCAAGGGGACCAGCGGACCACGCTGACCGGCACAGTCAGCGGGGATTCGGCTTTGAGAGTGGTCAACAAGGCGACGGACGGCACCGGCATCACCGTGCGAGTGGCTCCCGGACAAGCGCCGTTCGTCGTCAACAGCAGCCAAAAAGTCAGGAAGCTGAACGCCGACCGGGTCGATGGCCTGAGCAGCGAGCACCTTTCGCCCAAGGTAATCACTGCGATTGCCGACGCCAGTGGTCTCGACTTGTCGATCTCGCCGTACATCTGCGAAACCGCGACCTATACGGCGACACGGAAGGAACTCGCGATCATCTCCACGAACGTGGCGATCGGGGCGCCGAACGCTGGGGCGATGCAGTGGGGGACCAAGGCGGCCTACACCGTCGACGGTGGCCCTGCGACCTTCGCGCCACCGAATTGGTGGCTCCGGGTGACCAGCGAGGCCAGCGAGTACAACGCGCTGACCAGCGTGGGCGTTCTCGAACTCGAGCCCGGCAGCACCTACACGTTCGGCGTCACTGCGCGACAGTTCTCTGGGGAGACCATCACCGGTGAGTACATCTGCAAGACGATCGCCGAGATCTCGCCACGTGTCAGTAAGTCGGGAGACATCACTCAATCCGACGCCGGAGCAAGCGCACCGAACACCTCCAACAACTGATCGAAACGGTTGGGCTGCGTGCACCCCGGCACGCAGCCCAACTTCGTCCCAGATCAGCCGAACTCGATGCCCTGTGCGAGCGGGAGCTCGTCCGAGTAGTTGATGGTCACGGTTTGGCGGCGCATGTACGCCTTCCAGGAGTCCGACCCCGACTCGCGGCCGCCGCCGGTTTCCTTTTCGCCGCCGAAGGCGCCACCGATCTCGGCACCGGAGGTTCCGATGTTCACGTTGGCGATGCCGCAGTCGGAGCCCTCCGGTGAGAGGAACTTCTCGGCTGAGCGCATCGACTCGGTGAAGATCGCCGACGAGAGGCCTTGGGTCACCCCGTTGTGGACCTCGAGAGCCTCATCGAGGTCTTCGACTTCGATGATGTACAGGATCGGGGCGAACGTCTCGATGCCGAGGATCTCGGCATCTTTCGGGATCTTGATGATCGTCGGTTCGACAAAGTGCCCTGCACGATCGATGACGCCACCACCGGTCAGCACCTCGCCACCCTGCTCCTGGGCAATCCCGACGGCGGCGCTGAACGTCTCTACAGCCGCCCCGTTGATCAAGGGTCCCATGAGAGTGGAGTCGTCGAGCGGATCGCCGATGGGCACTTGGGCATACGACTCGACCAGGCGTTTTGCCACCTGATCGGCAACCCCGCGCTGGGCAATGATCCGCCGCAGCGACGTGCACCGCTGGCCCGCGGTGCCCACTGCCGCGAACAGCGCGGCCCGCGTGACGAGGTCGAGGTCGGCGTCGTCCATCACGATCATTGCGTTGTTCCCGCCCAGCTCGAGGAGCGAACGCCCGAGGCGCTGGGCAACTGCGGTGCCCACCTTCTCACCCATCGCACACGATCCTGTAGCGGAGATGAGCGGGAGGCGGCGATCGTTGATCAATGCATCCCCGACCTCGCTGCCGCGTCCGACGGCGAGGTTGAAGACGCCCTCGAACCCGGAGCCGGCCATGACCTCGTGAGCGATCTTCGTGACCGCTACGGCGGCGAGCGGTACTTGGCTCGACGGCTTCCAAATGTTCGTGTCACCGCACACCGCTGCGATGAGCGAGTTCCAGCTCCACACCGCCACGGGGAAGTTGAACGCCGTGATGATCCCGACCGGGCCGAGCGGATGCCACTGCTCGTACATGCGGTGGCGGGGGCGCTCCGAGGCGATCGTGAGGCCGTAGAGCTGCCGGGACAGGCCGACGGCGAAGTCGGCAACGTCGATCATCTCCTGGACCTCGCCCTCGCCCTCCGCCTTGATCTTCCCCATCTCGAGGGCAACGAGCGCACCGAGCGGTTCCTTGTAGTCCCGGAGGGCGTTGGCGAGCAACCGTACGTACTCCCCTCGTTTGGGCGCCGGGATCATTCGCCACTGCGCAAAGGTCTCCTGCGAGTTCGCAACCACCTGCTCGTAGTCGTCCAGTGAGGCCTGGATCACCGAGCCGATCGGTTCCTCGGTCGTGGGGTTGTAGCTCGTGATCTCGGTGCCGCCCGGGTCGAGCCAGCCACCGGCATACGCACCGGGGTTGACGTCTTCGAGACCGAGCGCGGCAAAGATCTGATCACGAGTCACGACGAACCTCCGTTGGAGCACAGTTGCGGATCACAGGCTAACGAAGCCGGGGCGGGGTCGGTCAGCGTGCGGCGAGCACCTCGATCTCGACGTTGACGCCGAGCGGCAGGCCGGCCACCGCAACGGTCGACCGGGCCGGCTTGGCCTCGTCGACGAACTCGCCGTACACCGCATTGACGGTGCCGAAGTCGGTCATGTCGGTCAGGAAGATCGTGGTCTTGGCGATGTCCGCATACCCGAGCCCGAGATCTCCGAGGATCGATCCGAGATTCTCCATGATCTGACGCGTCTCCGCCGCAACACCGCCGGCGACGACGGTTCCGTGTGCCGGGTCGATCCCGACCTGCCCCGAGACGAAGACGAACCCGTTGGCTTCAGTCGCAACGGAATAGGGGCCCACCGGCGCTGGAGCGCTTGGGAGGTCGTGGATCTGTTTGGGCATCGGCGCTCCTCGGTTCGGCGTGATACTCCGAGGCTACTGGTCGGCAGGCCCGAGCAGCCGGTAGCTCCGAGGGTCGTTCGGGTTGATTTGGATGGCCACCTTGTTCGCGGCCCGCATGTAATCGAGGGTGGGGTCCTCATCGACCCACGGACCCTCGAACCGGTAGGTCTCTCCGTCGATCTCGGTCTGTGCCTTCACCCGGTAACTCATGCGACCGGCGTCGTCCATCGGACCGACCTCGACGCCCATGAAGTCCGCTACCAGATTGGCGCTCGATGCCGACGCAGTGTCGCGCCAGTCCGGCATGGTCGGTGGCGCGTAGCCGATCCCGCTGGCGCCTTCTGAGTCCTTGCGGCGGCGGTACGCAGCGAAACCGATCATCCCTGCGAGCAGCGCCAACGGGATCGCCGTGAGGAGACCGGGGAAGAACCAGAGCGTCCAGAACCCTCGGCTCACCGCTTGGGACGGATCGTCGACGTCGTAGTAGACGGTTCGGCGATCACCGATGTCTGGAACAGCCAGGCCGCCGTAGCGGACGTTCGATTCGATCCGATACGCCGTCCCTTCGACGGTGTACTCGATGATCGGTGCGTAGAGCAGACCGCCGTCCGTGTCGCGGCTCTCGATCAGCCCGACGATCACACCATCGGTCTCCCCGTCCGACGTCACCGTGTCGACGGAGTCGAGCAACCAGATCACTCCGCCCCCAGCCACGGCAAGGAGCAGGAGCCCGAACAGGAAGGCGCAGCCCTTCTTCACCCTCGGGAATCTACCTGCCGAGTTCCGTCGCCCAGTGCCTGCCGAGTCGCAAGTGCCCGCCACATCGTGGATACTCGCCCGGTGTTCATCGGAACCCTCACCAACGTGGTGACCGTGCTCGCCGGCACTGCCATCGGCGCCTTGGTCGGTCGACGCATCCCTGAGCGCTTGCAGGAGACGATCTTGGCGTCGCTGGGCTTGCTCACTGCGGCCCTTGCCGTGCGGGAAACGCTCACATCGGATCGGTTCGTCCTCGTTCTCGCCGCCCTGCTCGTCGGAGCGGTGATCGGCGAGTTGCTCCGGATCGAACAGGGACTCGAGCGCCTCGGCCTGGCACTCCAGGCGAGGCTGACCTCGCGTTCACAGCCGATCGACGTCGAGGTTCCCGAGCTCGAAGCGATCGATCACCCGGAAGGTCGGGGGGCCTGGGTCGGCATCGGGCCGCCAACGGGATCTGCCGGCTCGAATCGATTCGCCCAGGGATTCATCCTTGCCTCACTGGTGTTCTGCATCGGCCCGTTGACCATCCTGGGCTCGATCAATGACGGGCTGGGTGATCCTGAGCTCCTCCTGGTGAAGGCAGGCCTCGATGGCTTCGCTTCGATCGCCTTCGCTGCGATCTACGGATGGGGGGTGGCGTTGAGCGCCGGCATCGTGCTCGTGATCCAAGGCGGGATCGCCCTCGGTGCCAGCACACTCGAGGGCGCCCTGACCGACCCGATGATCGACGCTCTCGCCTCGACGGGGGGCGTGCTGCTGCTCGGCCTTGCCCTCCGCCTGCTCGACCTCAAACACATCCGAGTGGCGAACCTGTTGCCGGCGTTGGTGATTGCGCCGGTTCTGGTGCGGCTGTTTCCCTAGGCCAGCTTCGCTGGCCGGTATTTGGGCAGCGTGTGGGGCGACTCGGGTCTCGACGCTGACCAGATGTCGGGATCACGGTGACTCCCTTCACCTGACCGGTCGGGACCAATCTTGGCGTCTTGCGTACGGTGGAAACCCTCCCCTGCCTGCTTCGCAGGCTGTCCCCGCCCTACAAGGGCGGG
>JASJAX010000099.1 GCA_030066755.1 Acidimicrobiia bacterium | reverse complement strand
TCGCCGCCGAGTCGCCAGTCGCCAGTACGCTCGCTGCGCTCGCTTCCAGTAGCCAGATCAGAGCCACCCTTGGTCGCGTCCGTCCTCGGTCGGCCTACGTCTGGCTACTGGCTACTGGCTACTGGCGACTGGCGACTGTTCGCCATCTGACTATCATGCGCCGGCGCGCCGTGCCTACGCGCGCGGCGACCGGGCCGTCTCAGTCGAGCCGGCGACCACTTCGGAGGAAAACGAGACGATGTACGCGATCATCCGCGCAGGCGGGAAGCAAGCGAAGGTGTCCGAGGGCGACGTCATCGACGTCGAACGCCTCAAGGTCACTGATGAGATCACCTTCACCCCGCTCCTCGTCGTCGACGACAGCGGCACCGTGATCTCCGATGCAGACGCTTTGGCCAAGTCGAAGGTCATCGCCGAGATCCTCGGTGAGCACCGTGGCGACAAGGTCGAGGTCTTCAAGTACAAGAACAAGACCGGCTATCGCCGACGCCAGGGACATCGCCAGACGTACACCACGATCAAGGTCACGTCGATCGAGGGTCCCGGCGCCAAACCGAAGAAGACGAAGAAGAAAGCCGCCGCCAAGTCGGCGAAGTCCGAGGCGAAGCAGCCGAAGGCAGATGAGAAGGCGAAGGCTGACGAGGCCGCCGCCGAGGCCGCCGACGCCACCGAGGAGGCGTAACCATGTCAAAGACCAAAGCCAGCGGCTCGACCAAGAACGGTCGCGACTCCAAAGCGAAGCGCCTGGGACCGAAGGTGTTCGACGGCCAGGTCGTCACCGCAGGATCCATCATCGTTCGCCAGCGCGGCACCCGGATCCACCCGGGCGACAACGTCGGCAAGGGCAGCGACGACACGCTCTTCGCCAAGACCGACGGCGTTGTGAAGTACGGCACCAGGCGTGGTCGCCGTCAGGTGTCGGTGTTGGTCGACAGCCAGTAGCCAGTAGCCAGTAGCCAGTAGCCAGAACGGATCGGCGATGCCGGTCCGTTCGTCTTTTCTGAGCTACGTTGCGAGCACGAGTTCCGGAGAAGGCGCTGTGGCGTTTGTTGATCAGGTTCGGATTCATGTGCAGGGCGGGGCCGGTGGGGCCGGGGTTGCGTCGTTTCTGCGGCAGAAGGGTCGGCCGCGCGGGAAACCGATTGGTGGGTCTGGCGGGTCCGGCGGCGATGTGATCCTCGAAGCCGACCCTGCCGTCGCGACACTCCTCCGTTACGCGAGGAAACCGCATTGGAGCGGTGGTGACGGGTCGCACGGAGAGGGCGACCTCCGTCACGGATCTCACGGCGAGGACCGGGTCCTGTCCGTCCCATTGGGAACGGTGGTGAGGGACGACACCGGGGTGCTTCTCGCCGATCTCGTCGAACCGGGGCAGCGGCTCACCGTCGTGCGCGGTGGGAAAGGGGGCCGTGGTAACGCCTCGTTCGTCACTCCGGGTCGCAAGGCCCCGACGTTCGCCGAACAGGGGGAGTACGGCGAAGAGACGTCGGTCACGCTGGAGATGAAGGTCATCGCAGATGCTGCCCTGATCGGCTTCCCCAACGCCGGCAAGAGCACGTTGCTGTCGCGTGTTTCGGCGGCCAAGTCAAAGGTCGCCGACTACCCATTCACGACCTTGACGCCGCACCTCGGCGTCGTGACCGTCGACGACCGGGAGTTCGCACTTGCGGACATCCCCGGGCTGATCGAGGGCGCGGCGCAAGGCAAGGGCCTCGGTCACGAGTTTCTCCGGCACGTTGAGCGAGCTCACGTACTGGTCGTCCTGCTCGACCCGACGGACATCCAGGAGACCTCGTATCCAGACCAACTCGACATCCTTCGGGCGGAGCTGACCGCGCATTCGCCGGAGCTCGGAGCACGTCCGGCCGTCGTCGCCGTCAACAAGATCGATGTCGTGCCCGACCCTCACGAGGTAGCAACGTGGGCCGCCGAGCGCCCCGAGTCTGTGCATCTGCTCTCTGCCGTCACCGGCGACGGCCTCGATGAGCTGCTTCACGCTGTTGCCGACGAGGTCGAGCAACACGTACGTACCGCACCCGAACGCGAGAGCTACGTTCTGCATCGGCCCCTCGGCGCCGACTACACCATCACGAAGGACGATGCGGGCTGGGTCATTGCCGGCCGAGCCGCCGCGCGTGCCGTCAACCTGGATGATCTCACGGTCCCGGAGGCCGCCGACTTCGCGGCGCACCGGCTGACGACGCTCGGTGTTGACGATGCCTTGCGTGCCGCCGGAGCAGTCGCCGGAGATGACGTCCGAATCGGTACTCTCGTCTTCACGTTCGATCCGGATGCCATGACCGAAGACGACACCGAGGACTGGGAGGGGCCGGAGTGAGGCAAGCCGTTCCGCTGGGCAAACCCGTCGTCGTGAAGATCGGCTCCTCGTCGTTGTCGCCGGAAGGTGGCGGTCTCGACGCCTCGGCGGTCGAGCGGATTGTCGGGCACGTCGTAGCGCTCTGGGATGCAGGACACCCGACGGTCCTCGTCACGTCCGCCGCGGTGGCGGCCGGCTTGCCGGCGCTCGGCCTCCGCGAGCGGCCCGCCGACCTCCCGGGTCTCCAGGTGGCGGCCGCCGTCGGTCAGGGAAGGCTGATGGAGCGGTATGCCAACGTCTTCGCTCGCTCGGATCGCGTGGTCGGCCAGGTCCTGCTCACGCGGGACGTGCTTGCCCGCCGTGAGCAGTACCTCCACGCCCGAGACGCGCTCGAGCGCATGTTGTCCCTCGGCGTCGTTCCGGTGGTCAACGAGAACGACACCGTCGTGGTGGACGAGCTGAAGCTCGGCGACAACGACCGGCTGGCCGCGATCGTGTCGCATCTCGTCGATGCCGGCATGCTCATCGTTCTCACCGATACCGCGGGTCTCTACCGCGACGACCCTCGGCTCTCGGATGACGCCGAGTTGTTGACTGCGGTGCGGCACACCGACGAGGTCCTCGACGAGCTGCGACGCACTGGTGGCCGAGGTGCTTTGGGGTCCGGCGGGGTCGCAACCAAGGTGTCGGCCGCACGGATGGCGGCATGGTCGGGGATACCGACCGTGATCGCCTCGGCATCGGAACCCGACGTCGTCCGGCGTGCCGTCATCGGTGACGAGGTTGGGACGTGGGTGAATCCGCACGAGTCGCGCCTCGGCTCACGCAAACTCTGGATCGCCTTCGGGCTTCCGTCGCTGGGGACCATCACCATCGACGACGGCGCTGCGACAGCGGTTGTCGACCGCGGCAAGTCGCTCCTCGCGGCGGGCGTCCGATCGGTCACTGGAGACTTCGAGGTCGGCGACGCAGTGGAAGTCATGACCAATCGGGGAGGCCTGCTGGGCAAAGGTCTCGCCGGGCTTTCGTCCGGTGAGCTGCAAACCGCCATGGGCCGCCACAGCGCGGAAGTCGGCGGTGAGGCAATCCACCGCGACGATCTCGTCGTTCTGGTCGGGCGGTAGCCGTCGATCGTTTCGTCAGGGCTTGGTCGCGAGCACCTCGCCCTGGATGAACGCAAACCAACCGTCGGGTTCGTCTGCCCATTCGGAGAACGCTGCCTGGATCTCAGCCATGTCATCGACCGTTGCCAAGCCGAGATCGAGCGCCCTGGATCGAAGCGTCGGCACATCGATCCGACCGGCCCAGAGGTCCGCCCACCAACGCCGCTCGTCAGGCGTGGCGAAGACCCACGTGCCGGTCGTTGGGTGCAGGTGTTCGAATCCAGCAGCCCGCACCCACCCGACGAGCCGGCGGCCGGCGTTGGGTTCGCCGCCGTTGGCGCGGGCCAGCGTCGAGTACATCTCGAGCCACCGGTCGAGGCGGTCGTCGTGCGGATGGTGCGTCATCGTGCCGTAGTCGGCGTCCCGAACGGCGATGTATCCACCGGAGCGAAGCACGCGGCGAGCCTCGTCGAGCGCAGCAACTGGGTCGGCGAGGTGTTGCAGCAACTGGTGGGCGTAGACGACGTCGAACGTGCCGTCGTCGAATGGCAGCGTGTACACGTCAGACTCGACGAACTCGACCGTGTCCATGTGCTGCTCTGCAGCGTCGGTCCGCGCGTGCTCGAGCGCCGCAGGTGCGGCGTCGACCCCGACGACCCGCCCCGGAGCAACGTACCGGGCCAGACCGACCGTGATGCTGCCCGGGCCGCATCCGAGGTCGAGAATCGACATTGGAGGCTCGAGGTGGGCCAGGAGGAATCCCGCAGCCTCTTCTGCGGTGCGGCGGGCATGAGCTGCGAGCACAACCGGGTGGTGGCTGTGCGTGTAGATCTCGCCGTCGGGCCGGCTCATTGGCTCAGTGTATGTCGGCGTATCCGGGCGGCGATGGCGAGACCGGCCGCCACGAGCCAGATCCACGCAAGATCGGCCGGACTTCGGGGTGTTGCCGGATGTCCGCGACGGATCCGAACGAGCCGGTAGTCCTCGGTTGCCGAGGCGAGCTCGGTGTCGGTCATCTGTCTCGGCCGGAGACCAACCAACCGTGCCGCGAACCCTGAATCGATGAGCACCCGGCGAATGAGATCGAGCCGGTCGGCGGACTCGGACGCATCGGAGATCACCGCAGTCCACCGTCCGTCGGGCAGCCACACCGTTACGGCCGGGTCGGCCATCGTGTTGCGATACCAGTCGGTGCGGCGTCCAAACGCGGCCACGCAGTAGAGATCGCCGCCATCCTTCGTGAAGTTCACCGGGGTTCGATAGCGAGTCCCGCTGCGCCGACCGATGTGCTCGATCACGAGGATCCGTCCGAACCCGGCCGGCCAGATGTTCAGCATCCGTCCGAGACCGAGGCGCCACATCATCACCATGGAGCGGTTCAGCTGTCGGAAGAACCGCCGCAGCATCTCGAGGGTTTGCGGACTGGTCACCGTCTCATAGCGAGCGGCGGTGCCTGAGCCCGGTGTTCGGCCGGGGTGTGTGGTCATTGTGCTCCTCCGTCTCCGTCTCAGTGTGCTCGCCCGCGGACCGAAACCCCAGGGTCGGACGTCACGCCGAGCGGACATTGGCGAGGCTGTCGGATTCGCCGGTCCCCAGCCGTATCCTCACCACGCCCCTACGGTCCTGCGAGGAAGGAGGGGGATGAGGGTCCTGGTCATCGGTGGTACGCGGTTCATTGGTCGCTTTGCGGTCCAACAGCTGGTCGAACACGGGTGTGATGTGGCGGTGTTTCATCGTGGTGAGACGGAGGCCGACGGTTTCCCGGACATCCGCCACTTCCACGGCGATCGGGCTGAGCTGGATTCGGTCGCTGGAGCGCTCGCAGGATTCGCTCCCGAGGTCGTCCTCGACATGGTGCCGATGACGGTGCAGGACACGGATATCGTGGTCGCGGCGGCGTCGGGTCTCGTGGGGCGGGTCGTCGCCATCTCGAGCCAGGATGTCTACCGCGCCTACGACATCGTGCGTGGCAAGGACCCAGGACCGCCGCAGGCCCTGCCACTCACTGAGGACGCCGAACTGCGTCGCCGGCGTTTCCCGTACCGCGACGACGTCCCCGATGAGCATCCGTTGGCCAACTACGACAAGATCCTCGTGGAGGACCGCTATCGATCCGCCGAAGGTCTCTCGGCAACGATTCTGCGGTTGCCTGCGGTCTACGGACCTCACGATGGTCAGCACCGCACGGCGCAGTACCTGCGGCGCATGCTCGACGGGCGGGGGACGATTCTCATCTCCAAGGACCTGGCCGGTTGGCGCTGGACGCGAGCGTACGTGGAGAACGTTGCCGCCTGGATCGTGCGTGCCGTTACCGAAGCCAAGGCCGCCGGCCACACCTTCAATCTCGGTGAGCGGGACGCGATGACGGAACGGCAATGGATCGGGGCGATTGCCCATGCGTCCGGCTGGGACGGAGAGGTCGTCCAGCTCGCCGAGGATCAGCTGCCCGCAGCTCTGCGGGTTGGCCTGAATCCGAACCAGCATCTCGTGGTCGACTCGTTTCGGATTCGAAGGGAACTCGGCGACACCGACATCGTCGAGCCGTCAGATGCGATGGAACGTACGGTGGAGTGGGAGGCGGCGCAACCGTACGAGCCGATCGACTACACCGACGAGGACGCAGTGATCACGGCGTTGGGTCGGTGACCGAGACGATCCCAACCGACGTCCCACGTTCGATCGGGCTGCTCACCCCGGTCTCATGGCCAGAGCCGTCCCCAGACCACTCGATCCTTCTCCCAGACCACGAGGTTGGCGCCCGTGAGCGGTACGACCGCAAGCGCTGGGACCTCGGCAGCCGATGTATCGGCCAGGCGGAAGGCCGTGTCGATCGGGCGGCCGCGGTGATCCGCCAGTCGCCCTTTCACACCCGGCGTCGCCTCATTCGTGTTGTCCCAGGCGACGAGGTATCGCTCTCCGACGGGCTGATAGCGGACGGCGGGATTCATTTCGTCCCCGACGCTGCCGCTGAGGCGCTGGGGGTCGCCGCGCAGCCGGCTGTACGAGGAGACCCGCTGACCGTACACATCGAGTCCGGCGCCTCGGTCGTCAGACCAGACGACGAAGAACTCATTGCGGTCCGGGTTGAAGTCGATGTCGGGCTGGGACCGTATGCCCTCGGGGCCGCCTTCGGCCACGGTGAAGACTTCCCCGATTCGGGCTTCGTTGGACCGGATCCGTTGCCCAAGCACTCGGGCGGCGCCGCCTCCGAACTCGTTGGACCAGACGATCTGGTAGAGCCTCCGGGCAGCGTTGTAGGCGACGGCAACATCTGCGTCGGGCCCTAGCGGATCGGCAACGACGAAAGCCTCGCCCACAGCGTTCCCATTCGGTCTGATGTGTCTCCCCCAAACACCGTCGATGCCGTCGAGGAAGTCCAATGGTCGCCCGCCCGTCGCGTCGCCCCAAACGACGAGGTACAGGTTGCGGTCCTCATTGAACGTGACATCCGGGTGGGTCAGGCCACCGTCGCAGAAATCGCAGTAGCTCCGGGCGATACGGATCTCGTCCCCGATCGGAGCGCCGTTGCCACGAAGCCGCCGCCCAAGGATGTTCCGCACATCCTCCGGACATGCCTCGGAGAGGCACTCGAACTGCCACCAAACGACCAAGTACTGATCCCGGATGGGGTTCCACACCACGGCGGGTGCCTGAGCGAACTCCTCGACGTAGTAGTCGCTACTGATGCGGAACTCGTTGCCGAGCGGAACGCCGTTGCCCGCCACACGGCGCCCATAGACGCCGGTCTCCTCGGCGCCCGGTTCGGGACGGGTCCAGACCACGAGGAACTCGTCGCGGGCTTCGTTGTACGCCGCAGCCGGGCGGTACCCGATGTCGTAGTCGTTTCTGGGATTGGCTCGAGTCTCGCTGATTCGGACGGGAGAGCTTCCTTCGGCTCTTCCCTGCGGAGCCGCTGGAAGCACCACCACTCCGGCGAGGAGCGCAGCGACCGCCACCACGCGTGAGGCTCGTACCTTCCTTCGCCCCGAGGTTCGGAACCCACCGGATCCAAGTCTGAAATTCACCGTCGAGGTCCTTTCCCTGGCCAAGAGCACGCCACCGAGCATCACCACCTCGAGGCGACACAGTCTCACTACCGCGAGATCGCGGCACCATGTTGGGTCGCCTGCGTGAGGCGTGGCTAGGGCCATGCAGCCTTTGACCGGTCAGCTTCCGGAAACTCTGCTGTCCCAGGTCTTCAGCACACCGGAAACGCCGTGGGGATGGACGGGGCGAGGCCGGCGGCGTCGCCGAGACGCTTCACTTCCTTCGCCTTGTCGATGTAGAAGTTGATCATGCCCGCGACCTCTTCGCTGACGGCCCCGATCGCACCGATTGCCCATCCCGTCGCCGTCTTCTTCAGCTTGCGGCACGCCTCTTCGGCGATCGTCTCGAGGATGCCTTCGACACTCATCCGGTGGATCACCAGCGTGGCGAATCGGAGCTTCTCGAGTTTCGCCTTCTCGAGACTTGCCCACACCTTGAAGCCGGCAGTGCCGTAGAGCTCCGTGAGCGCGATGGCTTGCTTGAACGCTCGCTTGATCTCCTCCTCCGACGTCGCGCCTCCGGTTCCGTCGTTGGCCACGGCGATGACGGTCCCATTGAGCGGATCAACGGCAACCGCCGCATCGCGGTCGTCGTTGAACGCCAGTCGCCACGATCCCGGCCAACCGTTGGAGAGCGCATCGAAGGCGGCCCGATCCTCTGAAGCCACCGACCCGAGGCTCAGCTCGGTGAGATCACCGGTGAGGTCTCCCGCGGCGGACGCGTCGTACAGCGCCGCCTCCATCGCCGACAGGGAGGCACTCCGTTCGGCCGTCAGGCGGACCGACTCGATCGGGTCCTCGATCGTCGTGGTCACGAATCGGGTCACCGGGAGCAAGTCGACACTTCGCCGAACGATGTCGACGTCCCCGCGAGGGATCGTACGTTCTGACGAGATCCACATGCGAAGACCGGGCTCCCACGTGAGAGGCCCGTCGCCTGAGACCGGGAAAGAGAATGCAAACGACCCGTGGGGGAGATCCTCAGCAGCCGCCAGCGCTTCGAGCGCGGCGTCGGCGCTCTGCGCTTCGAACACCGGCTCCCAGGTGAGCAGCTCGGTTACGGCGTCGTCCAGTATCTGCGATGGAGCCGGACCACCGGCCTCGGTGATCACGGAGTACCGGCCGAAGAGGGCCTGGCGGACCTCCGCAGCGACGTCGGAGGTCAACTCCTCCCGGCTTCGATAGGGCAGACCGGCGAGTGTCCGGTCGACTCTGATCCCATTCGCCTCGATCCGCAGGTAGATCCCGGCGAGCGACCTGCCGATCGACGATTCCTCCGGACGGGGGACGTCGTACGTTGCACTCGCTTCGAGCCCAACCTCCGGCAGCCTCACCCGGAGCGTTCGTTGCGTTGCGTTGTTCGCCTCGTCGGCCAGGATCATCGTGCTGTACGGGGTGAGGGTCCGATCGAGTTGTTCGAGTACCGCCGCCACCGCCGCCGCTGCGTCCTCGATGTCGAGTGCAACGCCACCGGTGATGTCGGCGATACCTCGAAACGCGGGACCGAGCTCACCCGAGCCGAGCATGATGGCCGGCGGGCCCGACCGGAGTGCGGTGATGAGTTCCTCCGGGGCGGTGTCCTGGGGGTTGTTCATGTCGTCGACCGACACGCCATCGGTGAGGAACACGAGGGCGTTGGCGTCGGGTACGGCACCGTCGATATAGGACTGCCAGAGCGCCGAGCCGATCCCGAGCTTGTCGGCATCGATACCTACCTGGACGGGATCATCGGTCCAGGGCAGCGGGAGCCCGGCGCCGAAGATCCCAACGATGGCCGCGCGGAAGCGTGCGTCGGGATACTGCGCCTGCACGGCCGTTGCGATCTCGGTGACGACCTTGGTTGCGCCGGCGTTGCGGTATTGCTCGGGGACACTGCCGGAGTTGTCGACGACGAACACGATGCTCGGTGTCGGGCGGTCGGTTCGGCGCATCGAGAACGGTACGTCGAATCCAACGTCGTCGATGAGGAAGTGCTGCGCACCGAGATCGGGGACCGTGCGCCCCTCGCCGTCGAGGACGTCGATCTCCGCCGTCAGCTTGGGATAGTGGGTGGCGACGATGCGGTTGATGCGGATCTCGGCAGCTGCTGCCGGATCGCCCGAACCCGCAATCCGGGCGGCGCCGAGCGAGAAGCCGTCGCCATCGTCGGTCAGCACGTCACCTTCGAGCGTGAACGGCTCGCCTGCGGCAAAGAGCGTCGACTCCTCGTCCTGTGTGAGGTCGAGGCCCCCTACTCGAATGGTTGGGATCACCGTGGTCACATCAGCGGGTCGGGTTGCGATCAGGTCGGCGAGGCTGGTCGCCGGCGGCACGAATGCGATGTCAACTCGACGTCCTGCCAAAGCATCGAGCGGGAACTCCGTAGTGGCGACTTCCACCGGATTGGCGGGGTTCAGGTCGGTCGCAATGGACACCGTGAACCTTGCGGTTGGGGCCGCCGCCATGGCGCCGATGGGCGCCGGCCGGTTCTCGACACTGCGAAGTCCCGGCGTCTCGTTCCACAAGCCGGCGGTGGCATCGCCGATCAGCACGTCGGGTAGAGCGCCGAAGAGCTCCGCTGTGACGGGTGGCCGGAAGACTCCGGGCTCAATGGCGCTGAGGGCAGCCGTCGCCATTGCGATCCCCAACGCCGGATCGACGGTACGTTCCGCCGGCACGGGCGAGGCACCGGTCAGGACGAACAGCTCATCGGTGGGGAGGTCGGTCTCGAACGGCAACGGCCCAACCGGAACGAGCACGGGGCGTTCACTGCCCTGGGTGGAGCCCCGCACGACGGTCGCCTCGATGCCTGCCTCGTTCAGCGTATCCGCGAGGAGTTGAGCGATTTCCCGCGGCGTCCCCATCCCGGAGCGCAGCACACCGCGCGTCCCCCACCGTTGGCCGGTGGTGTTGGAGACCCACGCACTCGGATCGACCGGAAGGACCGCGATGTGGTCCCGCAACACTGCGACGAGACCGTCGATGTCGCCGGCTCCTGCGAGTCGGCTGAGGTGGGCGGGTAGGTGATCGGGGCTCGTCCGCACGCGCCGCTGTGTCTCACGCAGGATGTCCCAGTACGTCGACGGCGCTGGTGGCGGGAACGTGGTTGTTGTCGTGCCCGCCGATGGCGCCAGCGTGCTTGCGGGAACGGTCGACGTGGTGGTGGCGGCCGTGTCGGAGGGCGAACATCCGACGATGAGGAGCGAGCCCGTGGCGCCGACGAGGACTCCGAGGAAGTCTCGTCGGGTCCAATCCTGATCGCGCCTCATGGTGGCTCCCCCCTTCGATGTGCCGCCGTGCTGTCTGGGACTCTATGGGAGTGCGTCACGGATTGGGGTGATGGTCCGATCAGAAACCGCTTGACTCTCGAGTAGCTCGAGACTGCACACTGGGGCAGAAGGCCTTCACGGCGGGTCGACGGACCCGCGGAAACGACGAACACTGCGGAGGTGACGAGGTGTATCGGATCGGAGAGTTCTCACGGCTGTGCCGCGTTCCGGTGTCGGCGTTGCGCTATTACGCCGACTACGGACTCCTGCCGCCGGCTGAGATCGACCCTGAATCCGGTTACCGCTACTTCTCCGTCGGCCAGCTCCCCCGGCTGAATCGGATCCTGGCGTTGAAGGACCTCGGACTGTCGCTCGACGACATCCGGACCTTCCTCGACGACGGGCCGGCTCCGGCCGAGCTACGCGGCATGCTGCGGCTGAAGCATGCCGAGATCGGGGAGCGGGTTGCCGACGAGCGTGCACGGCTGGCCCGTGTCGAGGCTCGCCTCCGCCTCATCGAGAGTGAGGAATCTGTGACCGATCACGACATCGTGTTGAAGACGATTGAACCCCATCACGTGCTCCGTATCCGTGAGGTGATCCCAGAACCGGCGGAGGTAGGCACTCTGCTCATGGATGCCTTTGCAGCGCTTGGCTCCGCCGGAATTCCGCCCGTGGGTCCGCCGTTTGCCCGGTACCACGACGACGAGTTCACCCCGGTCGACATTGACATCGAGGTGGCGATTCCGGTGATGCCGGACGTGGACGGTGAGATTGCGACGCCGGGGGGACGCACGCTCATGGCGGCCGACATCCCCGGAGGCGACATGGCCGTCGTCGTTCATGAGGGTCCCTTCAATACCATCGATCAGGCGTACACGGCGCTCGGTACCTGGATCGCCGAGTCCGGCTATCACATCAGCGGTGCCCCACAGGAGGCGTACCTGCGCGAGTCCACCGACGATGCGCCGCCGCTGACCGAGATTCGCTTCCCGGTAGCGAAGGGCTGATCTCGTGGCAAGCATCGACCTGAAGAAGGAGTACCGGGACCACTATCGAGCGTCGGTCGACCCGGAGATGGTTGACGTCCCGGAACGCCGATTCCTGATGATCGACGGCGCCGGTGATCCGAACACCTCGGCTGAGTACGCCGATGCGGTTGCCGCGCTGTACCCGATCGCCTACGGGCTGAGGGCAGCGATCAAGGCTTCCACTGGCGACGCCTACACCGTGATGCCGCTCGAAGGTCTGTGGTGGGCGGACGACATGGCGACGTTCAGTGTCGAGGCCAAGGGCGACTGGAAGTGGACGATGATGATCTGCGTTCCGCCGGTCGTCACGGAGCAACTCTTCGACGAGGTGGCCCCTGTGGTGATCGCCAAGAAGAAGCTCGTGTCGGGTCATCTTGTGCGACTCGAGGGGTATCGCGAGGGGGACGCCGCGCAGATCATGCACCTCGGCCCCTACGCAACCGAAGTCCCGACGATCGAACGGCTGCACACGTTCATCGAGGCACAGGGACTCGAGCGGAGCGGGAGACACCACGAGATCTACCTGACGGATCCACGCCGCGTCGCCCCCGAGAAGAACCGCACGATCATCAGGCAGCCGGTGGGGTGAGGCTGTGCCACACCCCACCGGAGTAATGAGTACTGTGTACTGATTACGGAGACTCCAAGGACCCGGCCAAGGCCGGGTCCTTGTTCTGTACTGGCTACTGGCTACTGGCTACTCGGGCTGGCGGGGCCAGCCCGCGGCTACGCTCTGCCTATGCCCGACCGACTGACTTCTCTCACTGCCGGCATGCCGATTCTCTACGGCGGCGACAAGGTCACACATGTCTCCGACGAGCTGGCTGATGCGTTCGTTGACGGCGATCGACTGATCGTGGTGCAGGACACCGGGGCCTTACTCCACATCCCGGCCGACGTGTGGGGCATTGCCTCCGACGCGGTCGGCGCAGCGTCCACTGCATTCGGCGCCATGGGCACCGTCACGGACGAGCAGATCACCGCGTTCTACGAGGCGTTTGCTCGCCGGCTCGAGGATGACACGACGTTTGGCCCGATTGCGGAGGCGAATGCGGCCGACGTCTCATCGGCGAAGGATCGCGGCAGAACCACGACACGGCTCGAACTCACCAACACGATGCGGTCCGGAATGATCGACGGCCTGCGGATGTGGGCCGCCGCGCCGTCCGGTCGCGGTGCGGTCGCTGAAACGATCGACCACGAGGGCTGGAAGGTCGACCAAGTGACGGCGGGCCTCGGCGTCGTCGGGTTTGTATTCGAAGGTCGCCCAAATGTCTTCGCCGATGCGACCGGGGTCTTACGAGGCGGCAACACGGTCGTGTTCCGTATCGGCTCCGATGCGCTCGGCACGGCGCGGGCCATCGTTGAGCACGCCCTCGATCCCGCCCTCGCCGAAGCCGGCTTGCCTCCAGGTGCGGCGAGTCTCGTTGCCAGCGCTTCGCGCGCGGCCGGGTGGGCGATGTTCTCGGATCCGCGACTCGGGCTCGCCGTTGCGCGGGGATCGGGCACTGCGGTGGCTCAGCTGGGTGCCGTTGCCCGTCAAGCCGGCATCCCGGTCAGCCTCCACGGCACGGGCGGAGCGTGGATCGTTGCAGGTGGCTCAGCCGAGGCGGACGACGTCGCCAACGCGGTTTATCACTCGCTCGACCGGAAGGTGTGCAACACGCTCAACACGTTCTGTGTCGTCGCGGATCGTGCCGACGATCTCATCCCGGTGTTCCTCGATGCCTTGCATCGTGCGGGGGAGCGCCGGGGGGCGACCTCGAAGCTCCATGTCGCTAAGGGCGACGAAGGGCGACTCCCTGCAGCATGGTTCGAGGACGCCACGATCGTGCGGGCTGAAGGTGGTGTGATCGAGCCCCGAGCCGAGGTGATCGGGACGGATCAGCTTGGCTACGAATGGGAGTGGGAGGACAGCCCGGAGGTCACGCTCAAGATCGTGGCCGATGTTGACGAGGCGGTTCGGCTCTTCAACGAGCAGAGTCCGAAGTTTGCCGCCAGTCTGATCTCCGCCGATGAGGCGGAACAACGCCATTTCTTCAACACGGTCGACGCACCATTCGTCGGCAATGGGTTCACTCGCTGGGTCGATGGGCAATACGCCCTGAACAAGCCCGAACTCGGGCTGTCGAATTGGCAATTCGGTCGGCTCTTCGGTCGTGGCGGTGTGTTGTCCGGCGATTCGGCTTTCACCGTGCGCAGCCGGGTAACCCAGGATCACAGCGACATCGGCCGCTGACCTCCACTACTCGCGGGGCCACCCGGTCGGTTGTCGGTGACCCTCGGCTCTAGCGATTCGGCCATCGAGCGTCTGATCATCGACGGGGACGAAAGGTGATCGTATGCGCGTGTCCGTGGTGTGTGTTGGGGTGGCGTTGATCGTGGGAGCGTGTGGCGGCGGAGGTGACGCGACAGGCACCACCGCCGGTGCCTCGCTGCCGCAGGCAACGACCACCGCTTCGGTCGATCCGGCCACGACCGTGCCGGCGGTCACAACCACGGCAACGCCGACGACGATCGCTACGACAACGACCGCAGCAACAACGACGACCACGGCCGCACCGGTCGGGGCCCCGGAGTTGCCCGTTACGCCGGTGGTCGGCTCGTTCAACGCTCCGACGAAGTGGGGGGAAGAGGTCGGTGAGGCAACCGTTGAGGAACTGGGATTCGACCCGTCCGGCATCGAGCTGCACTGGTATCGCGACGCTACCGCTGAGCGGTGGATCGTCGTGTTCGTGGGGCTCGATCTCGCATCGACCGGGGCGTTGTGTCCCACATCATCGTTCTTTGGTGATGGGGCTCAGGGGTCGAAGTTCTTCGGGACGTCGGCCACGCCGGGCGCGGACTGCGACGCAGCGCCGGTCGAGTTGATCGACCCGGCAGCGGGTGGGGTGAGGGTGTGCGACGGCGTCGTGTCGCTCCTGACGCTGATCCCGGCCGAAGAACCCGGGCAGCTGTACGGGGGGCTCGAGCGCTACCCCGAAGGGGGGACGTTCTACTCGGTCGGGGGAAACGTTGTGGCTGACCAGAGCGCGCCGTTTGTCGACCCGGCGATGCTCGAGTGTTGACGACCACTTGGGACCAGGCCCAGTAGCGCTCGATCGGCGGGGAGCGGTGCCACCCGGTCAGCAACCGGTGCGGACGTTGGAGAAGCCCGAAGATCGAGCGACCCGACCCGTGGCGCCTTCACACCCGCTTGAATGGCGCCATGGACGCATGGACCAACGCCGCCGACGTTCGTGTGGCGCTCGAGGGCACGGGCTATCTGGCCGATGATCGGATCGCACAGGTTGCGTTCCTCGCGCTGCGCCTCGACAAGCCGATTCTTGCTGAAGGTCCGGCCGGGGTCGGGAAGACGGCGCTCGCGCTCGCACTCGCAGAAGCGAGTAGTCGTCGGCTCGTTCGCTTGCAGTGTTACGAGGGCCTGGACGAGGCCAAGGCGCTCTACGAGTGGGACTACCACAAGCAGCTCTTGCGACTCCAGGCCGACGAGGGCAAGGCATGGGACGATCTCGAGGGCGACATCTTCAGCGAATCGTTCCTGCTGACCCGGCCACTGCTCGAGGCCATCACCTCGCCGGAGCCGGTGGTGCTGTTGATCGACGAGGTCGACCGGGTGGAGATCGAGACCGAAGCACTCCTGCTCGAGGTGCTGGATGCCTTTCAGGTGACCATTCCCGAGCTCGGCACGATCCAGGCGGCGTCTCGGCCGATTGTCGTGCTCACGTCGAACAACACCAGAGAACTCTCCGAAGCGCTCAAGCGGCGGTGTCTCTTCCTCCATGTCGACTACCCGACAATCGATCGTGAGCGAGCCATCCTCAGGGCCAGGGTTCCCGACCTCCCCGAATCGCTGGCGACCAGGATCGCTCAGGTCGTCCGCTCGATCCGGGAAGTGCCCATCCGGAAGGCGCCATCAGTGAGCGAGACGATCGACTGGGCGCGAACGCTCCTGGCCCTGGGTGTCGAAGGGATCGACGGGACGGTGACCGCCGACACGCTCAACGTGTTGCTGAAGTACCAGGCCGACATCGACAAGGTCGCTCGCGAGCTCGACCTGACGGCCGAACCGGCCGAGTGACGTGCTCCCAACGCTGACCGACTTCGTCGCTGAGCTCCGGGCGGTCGGCGTGCCGGTGTCGATGGTCGAGACGCTCGACGCAGCTCAGGCGCTCCGTCACGCCGACCTCGCGGATCGGGGAGCGGTCAAGGCGACACTCGGGGCCACACTGGTGAAGAACGCACACCACGCTGCCGCGTTCGACACGGCATTCGACGTCTTCTTCGGCCTCTTGGCAAGGCCCGAGGGGGAGACCGACGATGGCGAGGACGAACGGAGGCCCCCAGACGCGGCTGCATCGGAAGCTGCTGCGGGGGGAGCCGGTGACGGTGAGGCCGGCGAACTCTTCGATGCGCTCCTCGATGCGCTCCTCGCCGGCGACGGCGAACGGCTGCAGGATCTCATCCGTCGGGCTGTCGACCAGCTCTCGGGCTTGGAACCCGGACGGCCGGTCGGGGGCCGTTACTACTTCTATCGGGTGATGCGCCGCCTCGACGGCGACCGGCTGGCCCGAATGCTGCGTGAGGCGATGCAAGCCGGCGATGTCGAAGAACGGCTCGATGAGCGGGTCCTGGCGGAATCGGCCGACGATCGGATGGAGCAGCTGCGTACCGAGCTGCGGCGCGAGATCGTGCGGCGGTTGGTCGCCGATCGCGGGCCACAGGCGGTGGCCCGGACACTACGAACCCCGCTGATCGACGACATCGATCTGATGCACGCAACCCGTGAGGAGCTCGAGCGGATCGAGCGCACGATTGCCCCGCTGGCTCGCAAGCTCGCCACCCGTCTTGCTCAACGGCGGCGGAGAGGCCGCAAGGGCAGACTCGACGTGCGCCGTACGATCCGGCGGTCGCTGGCCCACGGCGGAGTACTGCTCGAGCCTCAGTTCAAGCCTCCCCGCAAGTCGAAGCCGGAGCTGGTGCTGCTGTGCGACGTGTCGGGCTCGATGGCGACGTTCGCCCGCTTCACCATGCAGTTGACCTTCGCCGTGGGCAGCCAGTTCTCGAGGGTGCGCTCGTTTGCGTTCATCGACGGTCTCGACGAGGTCACCGACTACTTCGGCCCCGGCGCCGACTTCCACGACGCCATGGTTCGTATGGGACGCGAGGCCAAGCTCGTCTGGCGTGATGGCCATTCCGACTACGGCAACGCGCTCGAGCAGTTCATGGAGCGCTACTCGGACGTGGTGTCGCCTCGCTCGACCGTCATCATCACGGGAGACGCTCGCAACAACTACCGCGACCCCCAGGTCGGCCTGCTTGCCGAGATCGCCGTAACCGCACGCTCATTGTTCTGGCTGAACCCGGAAGCCCGCCGGTATTGGGATACCGGCGATTCGGTGATGAGCATGTACGAACCCAGTGTTGACGGGCTCTACGAGGTCCGCACGGTGCGCCAGCTGGAGCGGTTCATCGAGCGGGTTGCACTGCGGTCCGGGCCGGTCGCCAAGCAGCATCTCGCATCGATTTGAGTCTCAAGTTCTGCGCAGTCGCGCCGAAACCTCTCTGTAGGCAACGTGTGTTGCCCAGTCGTACCAAGCACGAGGGGACGGAAACAGTGGGTCAGCCACAGCGGAAGGTTCTCGTCATCGAGGACTCGCACGTCATTCAGCGCCTGATCGAGGTATGTCTTCGACCTGCCGGTTTTGACGTCGAACTGCGCGGCGACGGACCTGCCGGCCTCGAGGCGGCCGCCGAAATCGATCCCGATGTGATCGTGCTCGACGTCGGCTTGCCCGGCATGGACGGCTGGGAGGTGTTGTCGCACTTGCGCGCCGATGCTCGCACCGCCGAAACCAAGGTCCTCGTACTCACCGCCCACGCCCAGGATCAGACCCGGGCCAAGGCTGAGACCTCGGGTGCTTCCGCATTCCTCACGAAGCCATTCCGCCCCGACGAACTCCGCCGAGTCGTCAACCAACTCGCCGGCCCAGCCCTCGAGATCGTCGCAGGCCGCTAGGCGGCTGCGCCCCGGTACTTCGTACGACGTACAACGTCGCCCGTACCCACGGTGCCTCCATCGGTCGCGCCCATTGCGAAGACGATTCATCTCCCCGGAGGGCGTAGCGGCGTCTGGTCTCGGTACTCAGTACTTGGTACTCAGTACTGCGGCCGAAGGCCGCTCTGCACTCGTCGATCAGTTGGCGGGTTGCCCGTGCCGCCCTTCGCCGCCGGCGAAACGTGCCGCACCCTGAGCGGCGACCTGGAGCGCCTCGAGCCCGTGGGCTCGCTCGTGGCCGAACCCGCCTTCCAGCTCCAACCCGTCCAGTACCGCAGCGCGGTCGGTACGCACGGTCGCCTGAGGAAATGCGGCGATCTCCTCGGCAAGGGCAATCGCCGCCTCGAGCGCAGCGCCCGGCGGGACGACCCGATTCACGAGGCCCATTTGCAGCGCCTCGTCGGCGTCGACGGCTCGGCCGGTGAGAATCATGTCGAGCGCCCGTCCGAGACCGACGACGAGCGGCAGGCGTTGTGTCCCACCGTCGACCAGCGGCACGCCCCACCGCCGCTCGAAGCATCCGAATACGGCGTCGTTGGCGGCGACCCGCAAATCGCACCACAACGCCATCTCGAGTCCGCCGGCAACGCAGTAGCCCTCGACCGCAGCGATCGTCGGCTTGCCGACCCGCATGAGCGTGAAACCCAGGAAGCCGTCCCGGTCTTTGACGAGGTCGAACGCCTTGAGGTCAGCGCCGGCGGAGAACACTGCGCCGGCTCCGTACAGCACCCCGACGTACACCTCGTCGTCGGCGTCGAAACGCTGCCACGCCTCTTTCAACCCAACAGCCGTCGCCCGATCGATGGCGTTGCGTCGTTCCGGCCGGTCGACGGTGACGACGGCTACTCGACCTTGCGCTTCGTAGGTGACAGACATCGCGTTCCCTCGGGGTGGACCGCCATTGTGCCGCACCCCGAGGAGGCCGGTGGTTCAATCGTTCTTGAGCGAGGCGGCGTACTCCTCGAGCAACTCGAGGAATGCAGCTGGGTCGGCATCTGCCGCGTAGCTGTACTCCCAACCGCGCGGAACCATCGTTTCCGCCGCCAGATCGGGCCGCGTTGCCCACGCCCAGTCGCCGAACTCCATGAAGGATGACAACGGGTAGTGCACGTTGGTTCCCTCCCATCGCGTGATGAGGTCGCCGTCGATCTCGAACAGCGTTTGGGACACGATTGGACCAATGTTCATGGCACGGGTCTGTGCCAAGTCAAACACCATGCGGCACGAGAATCGGTAATCGGTGGAGCTCTGACATGACTCGGCGGTCAAGATGTTGCCCATCGCGCGATCGGCCTCGAGGGAGCCGGCTATCTCCTCGATCGTCGTGAACCACTCGTTTGCCGTCGGAGGATCGAAGCCTCGTCGTTGGACCCCTGCGGCGAACAGGGCGATGAACGCTTCGACGTCGGCGCCGTTCCGCGCTTCGACAAAGCCGTCGACGATGGCTTGCTGTTCCGGCGTCAGTGGCGTCGGTCGTGGGACGATCGTGGTTGGGGCACCGGTGATTGCCGGAACCGTCGTGGGCGTTGCCGCCGTCGTGACCGTCGTCGCAATCGCGTCGTCTCGAGGCTCTGGCTCGCTGCCGACGAACGCCGCAATCCCGACCGCACCGATCGCGACCACAAACGCCACCATCGCTGCGAGAACCGGCATTCGCCACCGGGGTTGTTGCCGCTTGGCTCGCTCCAGCTCGGGATCGTTCATGAGTTCGCGCATGGCTTCTCTCCTCTCATCGATGACGTGGAGGAGTTCGGTGTCCGACCACGCTGCGCTGGGGAGATCCTCAGGGCTCGGGACTGGATTGGCTCGATGGACTCGAGTCATCACATCCGGTGGGTTCACCGCTCACCTCCTTCTTCGACGGCGAGGGGATGGCCTCGAAAGGGTGCGGCTTCCGGCTCGGTCACGAGACGGGCGAGCTTGCGGCGGATGCGGGTCAGCCGGCTCTCCACGGCTCTCACCGACAACCCGAAGATCTCGGCGATGTCCTCGTTGGGGAGTTCCTCCCAGGTGCGGAGCCGCAAGATCTCTTGGTCCTGGGGCCGGAGGAGCGCCATGGCCTCGAGGACGGCTCGTTCGACCTCACGGCGCACGATCTCCGGCTCCGGACTGGCTACCGGGTGGTGCCGCAGGCCGCGCAGCTTCATCTGGAGACGGTCGGACCGGCGACGGGACCGGCTCGCATTCGCCACGACGTTGCGGGCGATTCCGTAGAGCCAGGGGAGGTGCCGTTCGGGCGAAGGGGCGTCTGCGAGTCTGCGCCACGCTGTGGTGAAGACCTCTGCGGCTGCGTCGTTGGCATCGGCAGCGGGGATGCGCCGAAAGCAGTACGCCTGTATCGACGCGCGGTGGGCGGTGTACATCTGCCTGAACACCACCTCTCCATCGGACATGGCCGTCGTCTCCCGTGCTCTCCCTCTCGAACCGTATATGTCCAGATGCGCCCGCGACACGCGAACGCGTGGTTAACCGTTGTCCGGACATGGAATAGACGACACGCCGGCGGGTCATCGGCCTGGGGATGGCCTGAGAGAGGGTCGAGAGCGCAACCTCTCGACCCTCTTCTTCGTGTCGCTTGCGTGCGGTACGTTGGCCGAGCGGCGGCGGCGGAGGGGTGTGTGATGCTGCTTCCGCGATCCGTGGCGATAGCCCTGGTCGGCAGCGTGCTCGTCGCGTCCGCGCCGTGCGTCGGCCTCGCTCAACCCGTCGATGGTGCGATCGCTTCGGGCTTCGCGCCCGCCGGGGCCTACTCGGGGCATTGGGGCGTTGACTTCGAGACACCTCGCGGCACCGCAGTTCGTGGTGCGCATGACGGCGTCGTCAGCTTCGCCGGTTCGGTCGCCGGAATGCTGAGCGTGACGGTCGATCACGGCGGCGGCCTCAAGACGTCGGTCAGCTACCTGGATTCCATCTCGGTACGTCGGGGTGTCAGGGTCGACCGTCGGACGGTGCTCGGCACAAGCGGGATGGCTCACGACATCGAGGCCGTACATTTCTCGGTTCGGCTCGACGGCGTGTACCAAGATCCGGCGGACTGGCTTGGATGTGTCGGGGCAGTGCACAGTGGCCTCCGTCTCGCCCCGCTGCATCCGCCGGGAGGCCCCTATCCTCTTCGCAATGCAGCGCGGCATCCTCGGCGGAACGTTCGATCCCCCGCACCTGGCCCACCTCTTCGCAGGCGAGGCCGCATATCGTGATCTCGGTCTCGATGTCGTCACGTTCATTCCGGCTGGAGCACCGTGGCAGAAGGCGGACCGGATCGTGTCACACGCCGAGCACCGTTGGGAGATGACTCGGCTCGCCGTCGCCGACGTCGACTACTTCGAGGCGGACGATCGCGAAGTCCGCCGGGAAGGACCGACCTTCACCATCGAGACACTCGAGTCATTCCCCGAGGAGGACCAGCTGACGTTCATCCTCGGCTCGGATGCGGCGCGCGGGATTCCCACGTGGGAGCGGGCAGATGAGGTCATTGGTCGGGCCCGGATCGCCGTCGTTCCGCGCCCCGGTGTGTCTCGGCACGAGGTCGACTGGGCGTTGCGGGGGAGTGACTACGTCTGGCTCGAAACCCCGGAGGTGTGGCTCAGCGGCACCATGCTGCGCGATCGTGCACAGCACGGCCGGAGTCTGCGATTCCTCGTCATCGACGCAGTGTGGGACTACATCGCAGCCCACGATCTCTACGCCGGTCACGCCCAAGTGGGATCGTGACTCGCCGGAACCGGTAACATTCCGGCACCGCAATCTCTCGAGGAGTTCAACTATCACCGCCCATGCAGAAGCCACCACTGCAGCCGAAGCTGCAGCGACGGCGATTGCCGACAAGAAGGGCGAAGACATCCTCCTCCTCGACGTCTCCGAACTCGTGGTCGTCACCGATGTCTTCGTCATCGCCACCGGGACCTCGACGCGTCACGTGAAGACGCTGGTCGAAGAGGTCGAGCATCAGCTCAAGACCGGTATGGAACGTCGCGTCCTGCGACGCGAGGGCGAGGACTTCGGCAAGTGGGTCTTGCTGGACTACGGCGACGTCATCGTGCACGTCTTCGATCGTGAGACCCGCGACTACTACGAGTTGGAGCGTCTCTGGGCCGACGCTCCGGCGACAGAGATCGAATCCGCCACAGCGGAAGCCTGATACAATTCCGAACCGCACCGATTTGGGGCTGTAGCTCAGCCTGGCAGAGCACTTGCATGGCATGCAAGGGGTCAGGGGTTCAAATCCCCTCAGCTCCACCGACCAGAAAGCGCCCGCTAGACGGGCGTTTTCTGCGTTTCTGTCACTCCCGTCCATACCGTGTAGCGCCGGAGGGTGAGCCATTCTGTCAG
>JASJAX010000098.1 GCA_030066755.1 Acidimicrobiia bacterium | reverse complement strand
ACCGGCGCAACGGATCCGAGGCGATTCCAGATCTCGAGGGCGCGTTGTGAGTAGCAGATGGCCCGAGAGCCATCGCTGGCCTCCGACCGCTTCTCGATGATCACCGGCCGGTGACCGTAGCCCTCGAGCTCCAGCGCCATCGAGAGCCCGACCGGGCCGGCGCCGATGATCACAATCGGATGGTGCTCGTCCATGTGAGCAATCTAGGGGAGTCGACGCGAGGTTTCTCGGGCCGACGGCGAGTCGCAGGTCCCAGGTCTCAGGTCTCAGGTACAACTCAGACCCTGGGTCTCCCTACTTGGGACTTGGGACTTGCGACTCGGGACTGGGACTTGGGACCGGTGCCGCTCCCCGCCGTAGCTGTTGTGGAGTTGTTCGTCACACCTGCGGTGTGACGAACACCGTCCCTGTGAACAACCCGACCGTGCGGCCGTCGGTTCGGGTGATGGTGATGCGGTACGTGGCCAGGGTGCGACCTCGGGTTACCTCTTCGGCGACGGCCGTGAGTTCATCGCCTTCGACCGTGCCGGCGGTCAGAGCGAGATGGGTGTCGATGGCGACGGCGCGGTCACCGTGGGCGTTGGATGCCAAGGAGAAGGCACAGTCGGCCAGGGAGAAGAGTGCGCCGCCGTGTGTCACGTCGTAGAAGTTCATGTGGTCGCCCGTGAGGGGCATGGCCACGGTGATCGAGCCGGGGGATGGGTCCACGAGACGGATGCCCTGGCTCGCGGCGTAGCGATCGGCGTTGAAGAGGGCCTCGACTCGCTCGGCTTCGGTCACGGGCGACGTGCGTCGCCGACGAGCTTCCATGCCGTCGGGAGGAGCACGCCGGCAAGGGCGATCTTGATGAGATCACCGACGATGAACGGGGTCAGCCCGGCCGCCATGGCCGCTTCGGCCGTCACGAAGGTATCGACGGAGTACCAGAGCCATCCGACACCGAACAGGTAGATGATTGCGCTGCCGGTCAAGAACGCAGGGATCGCAGTCGCCACGTTCCGGTCCTGCTGCCGCTCGGCGAGGAAGCCGACGACGTACGCAGCAACGATGAACCCTGCGAGATAGCCGGCCGTCGCTCCTGTGGCGGCCTGCCAGCCACCGCCGCCATCTGCGTAGAACGGCAATCCGGTCGCACCGAGCGCCCAATAGAGGCCCTGACTGGTTGCGCCGAGCCGTGATCCGAGCGCGGCGCCGGCGAGGAGAACGGCGAAGGTCTGGCCGGTGATCGGTACCGGGGTGAACGGGAGCGGGATCGTGATCTGCGCCGCCAGCGCCGTGAGCAGGGCGAACGACACCACCAGAACGGCATTGACCGTCGCCGTGCGCGGCAGCACCACTGCCGTGATGACTCGACCTTGATACGCCGTCACTCCACGTCTCCCTCCTCGAGTTCGGGAGAGTGTAGAGCGGCCCTCCCGCGCTCGCTCGCCGCAACCCGGTCGCAAGTCACAGGTCCCAAGTCCCACGTCGCAGCACTCGGGACCTGAGAGCTGGGACATGTGACCTGAGACGGCGAACCCCCGGGATAGTCGTACCCCCTGGGTACCATCCTGCTCCATGGATGGGCTTGCTCCACCGCCGACGCACGACGGTGTCCTCGTCGATGACACCGACTGGTCCGATGTGCCGCCATCATTGCGGCCGCCGGCCAAGCTGCCGCGTTGGCCATTCGTCCTGGGCGGGGTGTTGCTGGCCATGGCCATCGCCATCGTGCTCGCCTGGCCCATCAACATGCCCTACTACGCCTGGTCGGCCGGGCCGGTCACGGACAGCGCAGACGTCATCAGTGTTCCCGGCGGGCAAGCGTCCACCGGTGATCTGCTGTTCCTGACCGTCGAGCTCCGTGAAGTCAATCTCCTCGAGTTCATCGCGGCCAATCTCGACGACGAGGTCTCGCTCTCCTCGATCGAGGCCGTGCGGCCGCCCGACGTGAGCCGCGAGGAACTGCGCCGCCGCAACCTCGAATCGATGAACCAGTCGCAGCAGCGGGCCATCTACGTCGCGTTGCTCAAGGCCGGCTACGAAGTCGAGCTGTTGGGCCAGGGGGTCTTGGTCGACGGGCTCGTGGAAGACTCGCCGGCAGAAGGCGTGTTGGAGCCTCTGGATCTGATCACGGCGATCGATGGGGAGCCCATCGGGTTCAGCTCAGACCTGGTTGCGCTGGTCGGCGACCGGCCGCCGGGGGACACCATCACGGTCACCGTTGAACGCCCGGTCGGGGACTCGGTGACGGAGGTCGAGACCATCGAGGTGGAGCTGACACTCGGCGTGTGGCGGGGTGCGGATGAGGACGGCAACGTGATCGAGGATCCGGATCGAGGCATGATCGGCGTCTTCCTCGGCGACGTCGATCCTGTGCCCGTGTTCCCGATCGACATCGTGATCGACGCTGAGAACGTCGGTGGGCCGTCGGCCGGCATGATGTTCACCCTCGAGATCATCAACCAGCTCACCCCGGAGGACCTCACCAAGGGGCGCCGCATCGCCGGAACCGGGACCATCCGGACCGACGAGACCGTTGGTCCGATCGGAGGCATGCGGCAGAAGGTCTTCGGTGCCATCGCCGCCGGTGCCGAGTACGTCCTCGCTCCGGCCGGCAACTACGACGAGGCCGTCGAAGCGGCGGGAGACCGGATCGATGTGGTCCGGATCGAGACCATCGATGATGCGTTGGAGTTCCTCCGGTCACTGTCGTGAGTTTCGCTGCCGGCAGGCCGGCAGCGAGTTATCGCTCCGTCTCTTCGAGCCGTCGCTCAATCGTGCGGCCTCCCGGCCGCGCTCGCTGTCGGGCCGCACCGCACATGTCGCTGCGGCCCGGAAGGGCGGCACAAAGGCCGCCCCATGCCGTGCAATAGCAACAGGGCGCGGGTGACCGGCGGTATCGTGGCGGCTGATGAGCGATCTATCGCGTCCTGAGGAGATTCGGGGCCGTTCCTTTGGCCAGGCGTTGCGGGGCTATGACCGCGACGAAGTCGATCGGTTTCGTGAGGAGATCGCCGGCGAGATCGAGGCGTTGCAGGCACGGATCGATGATCTCGAGGCGTCGGCTGGGGCCCTCGGAATCGAAGACGCCGAATCGCTCCGGGCTGAGCTGGCGACGGTGGGGGACGACATCGCTGAGGTGCTGGCCGTTGCGCAGAAGGCCGCTGAGGGCCTCCGATCGCGGGCTGCGGCCGACGCAGCAGCGTGGCGGGCTGAGGCCGACAAGGAGTCGCGCGCCGCGCGTCGGTCAGCGCAGAAGGATGCCGAGAAGGCCCGAGGCGACGCTTGGGAAACGGCGACCGACTTGCTCCTCAACGTTCGCGAGACCGCAACCGAGATGCAGGATCGTGCCGCCGAGGACGCCCTGTTCATCCGCGCAGAGGCGGAGCGTGAAGCACTTCGATTGACCGGCGACGCACGACGCGACAAAGAGGAGATCGTGCGGTCCGCTCGGACCGAATCAGATCGTGTCATCCAGGCGGCCCACGTCGAGGCCGAGCAGATTCTCGAGGCGGCACGGCAATCGGCGGATTCGGCACAGGAACGGGCCCGGGCGCTCGAGCGCCGTCGTACCGAGCTGATGGAGGAGCTCGAGGCGGCCCGCACATCGATCGGACAGCTCGAGCAAGAGATCGACACGCGACGCGAAGCGCTTGCGACTGCAGCCGAAAGCCCCGATTCGGGAGTGCGCGTGGTCGCACACGACAACTATGAATGGTCGGATGACGACTCGGGCGTCCGGGTCGTGCCGGCCCACGTCGTCCCGGTCGATGAACCGGTCGACGCCGACAGTCTCGTCGCCGAGGTCGAGGCGCTCCAACGTGCCATTGATGCTGCAGCGCACGGCAGCAACGACCTCGAGGTGGAGGTCGACGACCTCGACGCACCCGAAGCGGCCGAGGCGGACGTCTCGTCCGACGCGGCTGCTGCTCTCGATGGGGAAGCCGACGACGCAGCCGAACCCGAGGCAGACATCGACGTCGCCGCCGACGGAGATCCAGAGGCCGACACGACAACCGTTGAGGCACCCGAGGCCGATGCGGCCGATGCCGAAGTCGAGGCTGCCGCCTCAGCCGTCGCTGAGCCGCCGGAAGAATCGACCGCCCCCTCGGCCCCGGAGACCGCCGAGGACCCCGAGGCCACCGCCCAAGATGCCGTTGCGCCGTCTGTCGTCGAGGCGGAAGCCGAGGAGCCCGCCGAGTCGAGCCGCAGTAGAGGACTCGACGGGCTGTTCGCTCGGCTCAGGAGTCCAGAACCGGAGCCGACACCGCAGGCCGACATTGCAGAGCCCGTGCCCGAAGAGCCCGTGCCCGAACAAGCGGATGCGCCCGACGCCTCGGATGAAGAGACCGTCGGCGATGCCGACTCGAGCGAGGCAAGCGAACCGGCTGGTTCCGTCGAGGAGGCGCCGGTCGCGGCAACTGCGGTTGATCCTTTCGATCTGAGGGATCGGATGTTGCTGCCCATCGAGAACCGGGCGCTGCGGAGTGTGAAACGTCGCATCGTGGACCTCCAGAATCGGGTGCTCGAGGAGCTGAGGGTCGGCGGTGATGACTGGGCCCCTGATCGCGCCCTCCTCGCAGCCGCAGTCGGAGATGAGATGGCGACACTCGTTGCCGAGAGCCACGTGGCCGGACACACTGCAGCTGCCGATCTCACCGGGAGCTCGGCCACACCTCGACCCGAGCGCGGTCCGACGTCAGGCGACAGCCGGGAGTTCGTCGACGCCATGGCTGCAGCAGTCGGAGAGGCACTCAATCGGGCGCGCGCCGCCGGTGGAGGCTCGCGTCAGGTGTCGGCCGCCGTGAGCCGGGTCTTCCGCGCCTGGCGCACCGACGAGGCTGAGCGACGGTTGCGCCACGCCGCACGACTGGCGTATCACGAAGGCGTCATTGCCGGACTCGAGGGGTTGGGTACGGCCCGGGTGATGGCGGTTGCCGACGGCCAACCGTGCGGACAGTGTCCGGCCGGGACGGGAGCGACGTGGCGTCCCGGCCACTCGCTCCCCGCTGGAACGACCCTTCCGCCGGCCTTGCCGGGCTGCCAGACAACGTTGGTTCCGGTGGCGTCCTAGGTCGGATTGGCCTCAGGTTCGGTCCTTCTTGCGCTTTCCCCGTGATCCGTCGCCCCCAGGACGGCGATCACGGCGAGCAGCGTGATCGCCATGCCCGCTCCGCCAATCGAGGCGACAAGGATCCGCTGGAGGTCGCTTGGCAGCGCTGAGGGGATGATCGGCTTCGACAACACGTCGCTCATGGCGAATCCCCACGTGGCCAACATCAAGCCCGAGAGGAGCAGGAGGTAGTCCGGGCTGAACCCGGCGATCGACCGCCGTGCGGCGCCGAGCGCTGCAGCGATAGCCGCGACCGCCGGGAACACGACCCAGACCGGGAAGCCTCGTGCGGCCGCCGGTGTCGCCAGGTGCTCGGCGATCACAACGGCCCCAGCCGTGATCGCCATCGTGACGGCAACCACCCCGAGCAGACTCGGCCGCCACCGCCAGAGCAGCGCCACGACCACGATGATGCTCGCGCCGATGACCAGCATCGGCCAAGCGTTCTGCGATGGCAGCCACACGAGGTCGCCGGTGATGATCGTCTCGATGCCATCGATCGTCACCGGCACGCGCCAGGGGAACACCAGTTGCCGAGTCGACCCGGCAACGGCGGGGGGTACATCTCGACTCATCCAGTGCACACGGTGGTCGTGCCATGCGTACACGCCGTTGTCGGCCACCTGACGCCACTGCGGCTCGCCCACACCGTCGACGCCGGCGGGCAGTTCGTCGACGCCGTAGCGTTCCTCGTTCTCGTACAGCGTCTTCGAGTCCTCGTTGACCCACACGGTTCCGTCGGCGTCGACCCGGATGTAGGGCTCACGGAAGTACCCCGGGACCTCGAGGGTGTGCCCGAGCGCAACGGTGACTTCCAGGAATGCGTCGCCACCGACCACTTCGAACGTCGCCACGGTCGAGGACGGCTCGACGGCGACGATCGTCGACTCGTAGTTCGTCGGTCCGGCGGGATCCGCCATTGCGGGCGCCGCGGTGCCCGCAATGAAACCGGTCGTGGCGAGCACGATCAGGAACAAGCGCATGACCCGTCGGGTGCCCGGCTCCAAGTGGTGCTACTCCCGAACGGTGAGCACGAGTCGCCCGCTGGGGTGAATCGTGCAATTGCCTTCGAACTCGCCGGGCGATGCAAACCGTTGGGTCACGGTCTCGCCGGGGCCGACGTAGAAGATCCCGACGAAGTGACCCTCGTCGTCCTCATTGACGACGCGAATGACCTCGCCAACGCGCACATCGAGGTTGCCCGGGATGATCTCGACTTGCTCTCCCTCTGCCATCAGCTCGGCGGTTCCGTCGGGGATCAGGTACAGGTAGTCGGCGGCGGCTGCCTCGTCACCGCGCTCGATGAGCGGACCGGCTTCGTCGGCACCGCATGCCCCGAGCATCAGGATCACCCCGATGCCCAACCAGAGGACGCGGTGCCGACGCGCCTCGATCACTCCTCGCGGACCTCGACGTCAACCACCACCTCGCCCGCGTTCTCGAACGTGAGGGTGACCGGGAAGGTGTCGCCGCTTTCGAGGGGTTCTGCGAGCTGCATGAGCATGATGTGGAAACCGCCCGGCTCGAGGTTCAATTCCCCGTCGGCCGGGACCGCCATGTTGGGAACTTCTTGCATGGCCATCGTGCCTTCATCGGACATCTGCGTCTCGTGGAGCTCGGCCATCATGGCGACACTCGAGTCCACCGCAACACCGGTCAGCGTGTCTCCGTCGTCGGCCGTGATCGTCATGTAGACGGCTCCCGCGTTCTGCATTCGCGCCGAACTGCGGGCCCATGGATCGTCGATCTCGATCCCACCGTCACCACCACACGAGGCAGCAATGAGTGCCATCACGATGACGAGTAGCAGTCGTTTCACAATCAGACTCCTTCGTTGAACAGGTACTCCATGTCACTGGTCAGGTCTTCGTGTGGCGTGCCGAATGGCCAAGTGAGACGGATACGTCCTGCCGAGTCAACGGCGTACAGGAATGCGGTGTGACCTACCTCGATGTCTCCTTCGTCGTTGGTTTGGATTGCGTAGTCGGCGCCGTACGCGTCGGCGGCCGCACGGAGTGCGGCGGGGTCGTCGGTGCGCAGTGCGTGGGCGCCCGGAACCCACGTCTGGGCGTAGGCGGTGAGGGTCGCGGCGTCATCACGATCGGGATCGACGGTGATGACCGCAAGATCGACTCGGGCGGCGAGACCCTCGTCCAGTTCCCGCACCGCTCGGCGGACGTCGGCGAGGGTCGTCGGACAAACGTCCGGGCACGAGGTGAAACCGAAGTAGACGAGCAGCACGTGATCGTCTTGAGCCCTGGTGGCGAACGTAACTCCGCCGTTCGAGGCGTCGGGGAGCTCGACGTCGCCGACCACCGGTGCCGGGTCGCGCAAGATCCCGGCAGGTTCGGCAGGGATCGAGTCACCACAAGCCGAGAGGACGATCGCTGCGGTCGCAAGAGCGATCAGGAGAGGGAGAACGCGAGGGGTAGACGGCCGGGTCAACATCGTGCGGACGACATCGTATGCCGTTCCGGGAGAATGGCCGAATCGGTCGATCGACGGCCCGGCGGCGAGTTGTCCTGTGAGCGACCGTAGAATCGCCGGGTGATCAACCGCGACCCCGTACCCCCAGCACCGACCCAAGCCCCGCGCTCACGCCGCATCCTGACGATCGTCATCGTCGCGGGGTTGGCCCTCCTGCTCACCCTGCGATCGATTGCCGTCTTCTGGACGGACTTCCTGTGGTTCGATTCGATCGACCAAACCGGGGTGTGGAGCACCCTCATCTTCACGCGTGTCTGGCTCGTGCTGGCTGCGTCGCTCGTCGCCTTCCTCCTGTTCTGGGGGAACCTGTATCTCGCCGACCGTCTATCGCCCCGCACGGGGATTTCGACAGGCAATCCCGACGAGGAGATCATCGAGCGTTTCCAGGATTGGGTGGGCCCGAGGGTCCGGTGGGTGCGCATCGCCGTGTCTGCCTTCTTCGGAATCATGCTCGGCCTCGGTGCCGCCGTCTGGTGGGAGGAGTTCCTGTACTGGCGTCACGGTGGCGACTTCGGTGTTGTCGACCCGGTCTTTGCGAACGACGTTGCGCTCTACGTCTTTCGGCTGCCGTTCTACCGCTCCGTCTTCGGTTGGACGTTCCAGCTGTTCCTGGTGATCGCACTCGTCACTGCAGCGCTGCACTATCTCAACGGCGGAATCCAGGTCCAAGCTCGCACCGGCCGTTTCAACGTCGGTTTCAAGGTGCACCTGTCCGTCATCCTCGCGATCCTCGCCCTCCTGAAGGCCGTCGGCTACATCCTCGATCAATGGGAGCTGCTCTACAGCGAGCGCGGTCAGGTCATCGGGGCATCCTTCACCGACGTCAACGCCCAACTTCCGGCGTTACGACTGCTGGTGATCATCTCCGTCGTTGCGGCGATCATCCTCTTCGTCAATCTGCGGTTCCGAGGGTGGACGCTGCCTGCCGTCGCACTCGGTCTGTGGCTGGCGACCTCGGTCGGCATCGGCGGCATCTACCCGACGCTGATCCAGCGGCTGCAGGTGGTTCCCGACGAGATCAACAAGGAAGTCGAGTTCGTCGCCCACAACATCGAGTTCACCCGCCAGGCTTACAACCTCGGGAACATCGAGATTCGAGATTTCGCCGCGGCGGCCGACCTGAACGTCGAGGTGCTCGCCGAGAACCAGCCGACGATCGACAACATTCGCCTCTGGGATCCAGGCGTGCTGTCGACCACCTACAGCGAACTCCAGGAGATCCGGACCTTCTACAACATCGAAGACGTGGATGTCGATCGTTACCTCATCGACGGTGAACTCACCCAGGTGATGGTGTCGGCCCGCGAGCTCGACGAGAACAACATCCCCGGCGGGGGATGGGTCAACGAGCGCCTCGTGTACACCCACGGCTTCGGCGCCGTCGTGAGCCCGGCCAACGAGGTGACCACCGAAGGCCAGCCGGCCTTCCTGCTCCAGGACATTCCGCCGATCACTGATCAGTCGACGCTCGAGATCGTGGACAACGGCAACCGGATCTACTTCTCCGATCAGGCACAGACCGACCACGTCGTTGCGGCAACCAACCAGAACGAGGTCGATCGGCCGATCGGAGGCGGCAACGTCGAGTTCAACAACTACGGCGGCGACGGAGGCATCGATCTCGGTGGCATCTTCCGGAGGGCGGCGTTTGCGCTGCGATTCGGCGAGGTCGACATGCTGATCTCCGGCCAGCTCAGGTCGGATTCCAAGGTGCTGATGGTCCGCAACGTTCGTGAGCGGGTGCAGAAGGCGGCGCCGTTCCTGTATCCCGATGCCGACCCCTACCTCGTGGTGCTCGACGGCCGGCTCGTGTGGATCCTCGACCTCTACACGGTGACCGACGACTACCCGTACTCGGCATCGGCAGACACGCGTCGCCTCAACGCGGTGCGGGGGCTGCCCAACCGGTTCAACTACATCCGTAACCCCGTCAAGGCGGTCATCGATGCCTACGAAGGCACGATGGATCTCTACGTGGTGGACGACACGGATCCGATCATCCGGGCCCAGCAGCGCATCTTCCCGGACCTCTTCACCCCGGGCGACCAGATGCCGCAGGACATCCGGGAGCACCTGCGCTACCCGGAGGACCTCTTCCGTATCCAGTCGGACATCTACACGCTGTACCACGTGATCGATCCGGATGACTTCTTCTCGAACGTCGATCCGTGGCAGATCGCCAAGGACCCCTCGGATTCGGACCGTACGTTGCTGCGCGGCGAGGGCACCTTCATCGATGACGGCGAGGCCTTCCGGCCGATGCTGCCGTACTACCTGCTGATGAAGCTGCCCGACGACGATGAGCTGTCGTTCATCATCATGCAGCCGTTCACCCCGCGGGATCGGCCGAACATGGTGTCGTTCCTCGTGGCCAAGAGCGGTCCGAACGAGTACGGCGAGATCATCGACTTCACGTTCCCGGCGGAGAGTGCCCAGCCGGGCCCTGGCCAGGTCGGAGACTTCATCAACCAGGACACCGAGATCTCGCCCGAGTTCAGCCTGCTCCGCCAGGGTGGGTCGACGGTGATCCAGGGCAACATGCTCGTCGTCCCGGTCGAGGAGTCGCTGCTGTACGTGCAGCCGATCTACATCCGAGCTACCGCTACGAGCGACGACAACGCGGGTATCCCCGAGTTCAAGTTCGCCATCGTGTCCTACAACGGTCAGATCGAGATGCGAGAAACCCTCGACCTCGCGATCGAGGCGATCTTTGGCGAGGCCATCGATGATGGACCGGAGCCCGGTGACGGCGGTGGCGACGGTGGCACGACCGAGGTACCCGAAGAGATCGAGGCCCTCCTCCAGGCCGCTCAGCGAGCCTTCGACGAAGCCGATGTCGCGCTGCGAGCAGGTGACCTGGCAACGTACGCCGACAAGGTCGCGGAGGCTCAAGGCTTCATCGACCGTGCCCTCGCCCTCATCGGCGAGTCCGGCGAGAGTGCGGGGCTACTGCAGCAGCTCCTGGGGAGCTGAGTCGCTGCCGAGACAAGTCGTCAGTCGTCAGTCATCGGTCGTCAGTCCTGCGTGACTTCGTCCGGACCTGGGACTTGGGACTTGAGACTTGGGACCCGACCTCAGCGATGACGCTTCCCCGTCAGCCGCGTCCCATACCTCGCAGTACGACTACCGCAGCTCCTCGATCAACGGTTTGATCCACTCGGCGCCCATGCGGAGGAGTTCGGGATCCTCGTTGAGCGTGGGGAGGTGGACACACTCGGCCCGGTCCTTGACCTTCTCGATGGTGTAGCCGATGTCGAGTTGGGTTTCGTGGTTTTCGGTCACGAATCCGACGGGAACCATCACGAGGGCCTTGGCACCGAGGGTGAGCATGTTCTCCGCCGCTTGGTCGACGTCCGGCGTCGTCCATTTGCCCGGAACCGGGTGGTTCATCCAGGCCGGGGTCATCAGCGGATACTTGCGCCCCAACTTCTCCTGGAGTGCGTAGAACAGGGCGGTGCTCTCCCGAACGCCGGTCTCATAACCCTTGCTCTCGAGCGGACAACCGTGGATGCACAGCATGAGACCGATCTGGATCGGTGCGTACCGCTCGAGCAATGGCGCCGTCGCCTCCTCGATCTGGGCGATCAGGCGAGCCTGGAAATCCTCCCGCTCCCAGAACGATGCCAGGTATCGCATGTCCTTGATCCAGGACGGATCCGACGCGATCGCTTCGTTGATCTGTTCGAGAGCGAGGCCGCTCGTGAACACGGAGTCGACCACCAACCATGGATAGATGACCAGTTTCTCGAAGCCCTGGGCCCGAATCTCAGCGAGTACCTGATCGGGGAGGTACGGCGGAACGAAGTTGAAGGCCTTGAACACGGCGACGTCGTCGCCGTACTCAGCCTGCAGTTCCTTTTCGATTCCCGCCCGCTGCTGCTCGAAGATGGCGTTGTGCGGCGAGTGGTAGTGGTTCGCTGCGTGCCATTCCTTACGCTGGGACTGTTCGAGGCGCCGTGACAGAAAAGGGATCGAGAAGTCCGGGAACTTGATCGACTTGGCAACAAGGAGCTTGAACGAACGCTCGTTGTATTCGGCAAACTCGTCGTAGTGTTCGACCTCGCCGTAACCGCAGAGCAGCACTGCGACTTTGTCGCCCATCCTGGTCCCCCAATCGTCCCGTCGTATCGCGGCAGCCTACCCGCCGGTCGGTGTCTAGTCCGATCGTGTGGTGGCCGCTTCCCCTGGAATGGGCCAGCATAGAGCGGTAGGATTTCTGGTGGTGCCGGGCAATCCCGAACGTTGGGGATCGGGATGGGACAGGGAGGAACTTCGCCATCGAACGTTTGACTCGTGAAGGGGCGCATGGCGGGTACGGCGGCAAGGCCGGCAACACCCAGTGGCTGATTGCCAATGGAGAGCGCGTTCCGGAGACGTGGGTGATCGCACCCGAGCTGAGCACCGACGACCTCTCCGGTGCGGTCGCAACGGCGCTCGACCCGTCGATCCGCTACGCCGTGCGGTCATCGGCGAGCGTCGAGGACGGCACCGCGATGTCGTATGCCGGACAGTTCGCAACCGAACTCGACGTTTCGGCTGATTCCGTTCTCGCAGCCGTCTCCACCGTGCGGGACTCAGTGAACTCAGATCGGGTCGTCGCCTACCGCGAGCAACTCGGCGCCGACGATGGGCTTGCGATGTTCGTGATGGTGCAGCCCATGGTGTGGGCCGTGGCGTCCGGAGTGGCCTTCTCGCGCAATCCCATGACGGGACTGAACGAGGTCGTCGTCGAGGCCGTTGCCGGCCGTGGCGATCAGCTGGTGGGGGAAGGCATCACGCCCGACCGGTGGATTCACCGGTGGGGCTCATGGACGGAGGAACCGGCCGACGGGGCCATCGACAACGCGACGGCCGAGTCGATCGTCGAACACACGCGGCGGATCGCCGCCGATTACGGAGCGCCGGTCGACCTCGAGTGGGTCTGGGACGGCACCGACGTGTCCTGGGTCCAGCTGCGGCCGATCACCGGGCTCGACCGGGTGAGCATCTACTCGAACCGCATCTCACGCGAGGTGATGCCGGGGATCATCAAGCCGCTCGTGTGGTCGGTCAACGTGCCCATGGTGAACCGTGCCTGGGTCGATCTCTTCACCGAGGCGATCGGTCAGAACACGATCGAGCCCGAGAGCTTGGCCAAGGCTTTTGCGTATCGGTCGTATTTCAACATGGGGGCCATCGGCGACATCTTCGAACTCCTCGGGATGCCCCGTGACTCGCTCGAGCTGCTGCTCGGGCTCCCCGCCGGATCCGACCAACCGTCCTTCAAACCGACGATGGCCACCATGCGTCGGATGCCACGGATGCTCACGATGGCCGCCAAGAAGGCCCGCTACGGCAAGACGGTCGAGCAGGAGGTCGATGCACTGCGGACTGCCTTTGCGCCGTTTGCAACTGCGGAACTCAGCGGGAGGTCGGACTCAGCGTTGCTCGACGATGTTCGGGCGCTGTCCCTGCTCGGCGAACGAGCCGCGTACGCAAACATCGTCACCCCGCTGCTCGCCAACCTCTACAACGCCTTGCTGCGCAAACGTCTCACGAAGGCGGGTCTCGATCCGGAAGCCGTCGCCGTCGCGGACACGGCCGACCTCGAGGACGTCAACCCGAATGTCCACCTCGACCGCCTGACCGCTCGGTTCTGGGAACTCGACGAAGCCGGCATCGAAGCATTGCGGACCGGTGGGTATGCGGCGCTGCCCGATGAGCTGCGCAGGGAGACGGACGAGTTCCTCGATCGTTTTGGCCACCTGTCGGCCAGCGGCAACGACTTCTCGGTGCCGCCGTGGCGTGAGACTCCCGACGATGTCGTGCAGATGGTGTTGGACCACGTCCCGACCCACGGTGCTGCCGAACGTATCGAGTGGGGAGTTGCCGAACAGCGGCTCGGTGCGGCGATGCGTCCCGTGCTGCGCAATCTGCGCAATCGAACCCGCGAACACGTGTCCCACCGCGAATCCGTGAGCTTCATCTACACGTACGGTTACGGACTGTTCCGCCGGTACTTCATGGAGATCGGCCGGCGTCTTGTCGACCGCGGCGTGCTCGCCAAGCCCGATCACGTCATGTACCTCTATCTCGATGAAGCACGTGCCGCCCTACTGGAAACCCCGATGGAGATCGCGCCCCGCGACCTGGTTGCGGCGCGGATGGAGGAGATCGACGCACTCACCGACGTGGCGATGCCGGAGGTCATCTACGGCGACGACTTCGTGCCGACCCGCGGCGATGTGGCGTCGGGGACGCTCCGTGGGATTCCGAGTTCGCGCGGCCACCATCAGGGCACCGTGCGGGTCGTTCGCGACACCGGCGACTTCGGAAAGGTCGAGCCCGGCGACGTGATCGCCATCCCGTACTCCGATGTCGGTTGGACACCGCTCTTCGCTCGCGCCGGTGCCGTCGTCGCCGAAGCCGGCGGCATGCTCTCCCACAGCTCGATCGTTGCCAGGGAGTACCGGATACCGTGCGTCGTGTCCGTCGAAGGCGCCACCCGCCTCCCCGACGGCGCCACCGTCACGGTGGACGGGTATGCGGGGACCGTCGTTGTCGAAGAGCAAGGGTAGGGACGCGGCAGACGGGGCGACCTCAGCGAGCTGAGGTCGAGTCGCCAGCCCCAACGACGCTCGTCGGTGGGTGGTCGACGCGGAAGACCGCCGCTCGCATGGCCTGGGGTCGAGTCGCCAGTCGCCAGCCCGACCTAGGTTGCGATCTCGCTTCGGACGCGCGAGGTCTTGGCTGGTGGCTGGTGGCTGCTGCCAACGGCAGCTCGCTCACGTAGAGTGAACCTGCACGAGCGGTATACGAGGGGAGCAGGGGGAATGGACATCGGGACGGTCATCGGGGTGGTTGTCGTTGGCTACCTGCTCGGCTCGATTTCGTTTGCCCGGTTGGTGGGGCAGCGGCTCATGCCGGGGGAGGACCTGTCGACCACGAACATGCATGTCCCGGGAGGAGCGACGGTCACGTACACCGGCGTCAGCGCCACCTCGATCGGCTCCAGGATGGGACCGAAGTGGGGAATGGTCGTCGGGATCCTCGACATCCTGAAAGCGTTCGTCCCCGTCCTGATTCTTCAGCTCGTGTGGCCGGGTGAGTCCTACTACCTCGTGGTAGCCATCGCCGTGCTGGTGGGCCACAACTACCCGATCTATTACCGATTCAAGGGCGGGCGCGGCCAGGCGTCGATCTACGGCGGGTTCCTGGCCATCGATCCGATCGGAGTGCTGGTCACGACACCCGTCGGCATGCTCGTTGGTCTCGCGATTCGGCAGATGCTCATCGGCTACGTCGGGGGACAGCTGCTGATGATCCTCTGGTTTGCGCTGTTCGGCACCGGCGCAGAAGCGGTCTATGCCGTCGTCGTCAACGTGCTCTTCATCTACGCCACCATTCCGGAGATCAAGGGATTCTGGGCCAAACGTCAGGCCGGGGAGATCGAAGAGATCCGGACGTGGGAGCAGTTCAAGACCTCGCACCCGGCGATGGGCAGCGAACGGTACGGGGACGACGATACGGCTGCCGACGCAACGCAGTGATCGACTACTTGCGGACCGCCTCGGCGGGTGGGATCCGAGAGGCCCGGATCGCCGGGTAGAGGCCGGCAACGGCACCGATTGCGAGGGCCGCCAGCACGCTGAGGGCGAGTCCCTGAGGTGGCACCGCAACGGTGAGGTTCCGGCTGGCGGCGTAGCCGACGGTGATCGCCGCTCCGAGCACCATTCCGAGCACGCCGCCGATGCCGGCCAGCATCATCGATTCGATGAGGAACTGAATGCGGATGTGACCGCGCGTGGCCCCGATGGCACGGCGCACGCCGATTTCCATACGTCGCTCCAAGACCGAGATCACCATGATGTTGGCGATGGCCACTCCGGCGACGAGGAGGGCGACGGCGCCGAGACCGATGAGCAGATTCGTGAGGGCCTCGTCTGCTGCCTTGCGGGCTTCGAGTGCGTCGGATGGCCGACTCACCTGGACGGCATCGGGTTGCTCGGGGTTCACCGTCGCCGGGATGACCTCGGCAACATCGTTGATGAAGTCGGGCGCGCTCCGCACGTACATCGATGTCGGGGAGCGGGTCGTCTCGAAGAGCTCGGCGGCAACCGGGTACCCGATGACGACCGATCGTTCGATGTCGGGATGGATCTCCATCGGTTCGAGAATGCCGATGACCGTGAAGTAGGTGTCGTTCACATAGACCCGCGGGACGGGGTCCAGATTCACGATCCCCAGTCGTTTCGCCGCGACGTCGCCGAGGACCACCGTCGGGACCTGGGAAGTTGCGGCGTCGATGAACCGACCTTCCGCCAATTCGGCCCGCAACACGTCGATGAGGTCGAGGTCCGCAGCGAGCACGGTGATGCCCTTGGTCTCGAGTTCGGAGATGAGGTCGTTGCGCCTCACCGAGGCCTCGGTCCTCGTCGTCTGGGTGACCTGTTCGACGGGCCTGATCCGCCCTGTCATCGCGGCGGCCTCTTCTGGCACGTCCGAACCGGTGCCGAAGATGCCGGATCCGGGTTCGACCCGCAGCAGGTTGGTGCCGAGGTTGTCGAGGGTGGCGAGCAGGTCGGCCCGCCCTGAGGCCGAGATGCCGAGCACGGCGACGATGGCGGCGATGCCGATCGCAATGCCCGTCGCCGTGAGGATTGTGCGTGCGGTACGCGAGGCCAGCCCACGCAAGCCCAGAAGCACGGAATCGAGGACACGGAGCCGGCTCCTCATGCGACCACCTCGGCAAGCCGGCCGTCGCGCATCTCAACCCGCCGAGGGAAATGGGATGCCAGTTCGACGTCGTGCGTGATCACAACGATCGTCGTGCCATCGGCGTTGAGACCCCGGAACAGTTCGGCGATCTCCTCCGACGTGTGCGAATCGAGGTTGCCGGTCGGTTCGTCGGCCAGCACGATTGCGGGATCTCCTACCAGAGCGCGTGCGATGGCGACTCGTTGTCGTTCGCCGCCCGACAGCTGGTTCGGCAAGTGATCGAGGCGAGCCCCGAGACCCACTCGCTCGAGAGCCACGATCGCACGACGTTTCCGCTCGGTTCTCCCGAGTCCCCGGTAGAGAAGGCCTTCTGCGACGTTCGCCGTTGCCGTGATTCCCTCGATGAGGAAGAAATCCTGGAAGACAAAACCGATGCGGTGGCTGCGCAGTCCCGAGAGCCGCCGGTCGCTCAACGTCGCAATGTCGACGCCGTCGATCTCGATCGTTCCGTCCGTCGGTCGATCGAGTGCACCCATCATGTGCAAGAGGGTCGACTTCCCCGCTCCGCTGGGCCCGATGATCGCGACCAGGTCGCCGGCGGCGATGGAAACGTCGACCCCGTCGAGCGCCCGCACCGGCGGCGGCCCGGGGTACACCTTGCTGACCCCCGAGAGCTCCAGGACGGCAGTCAACAGTCCCCCCTTGGGGGGAAGGTACCGCCGGCTGGAGGCCGGGGGTAGGGGGGTAGCGACTTGCGAAGCAAGTCCGCCATCACCGCGGAACCAGGACGCGGTCGCCTTCGTTGAGGTCGCCGGTCACGGCGACGAGGCCGTCGGCGAACCTCCCGATGTCGACGGCGACAAATCGTGCTGCTCCGCCGGGTTGCTCAACCTGGACGGCATACCCGCCTTCCGCCAATGCGAGCAACGCATCGACCGGTACTGCGAGCACGCCGGTGGCCTTCCTGGAGATCACCTCGATGTCCACCGGTGCCTCGTCGAGCCCGGCGGCGACTTCTCGATTGGACAGCCGAATCGTGACTTCGAACACGCGACGAGCCTCAGGACCAACACCGATCGTGGTTACGACGTCGCTGATGTCGACCACCGTGCCGGTGGTGATCGCCTCATTGGGGAGCTCCAGGCCAACCGTGTCGTCGATGTCGAGCAAGTCCTGGCGGTCGGCGTCGAGCCACAGCTGGACTTCCTGACGGACCGACGACGTCGTGAGGATCGGCGTGCCCGGGGCGATGATGGTGCCGACCTCCACGGCGACATCGGCGATGCGGACCGCCTGGGGGAGGAACACGATGCGACCCAGATCGACGATGCCGGTGTCCTCGAGTTCGAGGTCGGTCTGCCAAGCGGCGACGAGGTCGGTCGTCACATCGTCGAACTCGGTGTCGACGGTGAACTCACGCTCGTCCTCGTCATCGTCGTCGTCATTGTCATCGTCGTCCTCGTCCAGCGTTTCGAGCGTGAACCCCAGGAGTACGAGGTTGGCTTCGAGCTGGCGCACGTCGTCGCCCTCGGGGATGCCCTCCAGCATGGGGCGCCACACCGGACGTGCCCCGAACATGACGATGACCGGGGCGCCGTCGATCTCGAAGGCGACGTCGCCACGGCGAAGGATCTGTCCGGCTTCGGGTACACCGGTGATCGTGCCACCACCGGGTGAGACGATCAGCCCGGGGTCACCGAATCGGAGCGTACCGTCGAGCGTCTCACGATCGACGAGGTCGGTGCGCACCACCGCAACGGACTCCAGTTCGAGGACTTCCTCCGGGTCGTCGGCGACATCTTCCTCGGAGAAACGGTCGATCGCCCACCAACCACCGACGCCGATGGCGACGAGGAGCAGCAGCGTGGTGGTAACCGTCAGCGCACGACGCATCAGTCGGTGAATCCCGTGAACGACACCGTCTCACGGCAGGTCTCGAGTGCATCCTGGAAGGTCGAGTTGTTGAAGTCGGAGAACGCCGTCAGCGGGTAGGGCGTTCCGGTGCCGGTTTGTGGGTCGGGGAAGTCGGGTACTCCGTTGTCCCGCATACATTGTGAGAAGTCCTGCAGCTGATCCGTGAAGAGGGCTTCGAGCTCCGGATCCAACGCAACGTCGAATCCGCCGGACAGCTGGAAGATTGCGATACAACTCGTGAACGCCTCTTCGAACACTTCCGAATCGACGTCGATGTTGCCGAAGTCCTCAGGACGCAGGTCGAGCTGGCCGTCGGCGGTGATCCCGATATCGGGTACATCGAGTCCCTTGTCACGCATGCATTGCGTCATCTCGAGTACGGCTTCGTCGGCGGCGATTCGCGACGTCGTGCTGACGGCGACATCGTCATCGTCTTGGAGCGACAACACGCCGTCGTCGTCTCCGTTGCCGTCACCCCCGCAGGCAGCAACCAGCAGCAGGAGTGCCACAGCCATCAATATGCGAGATCGCATTGAACCCACCATCTTCGGACAACACCGCAACGCTACTGCGTGCTGGGTATACCTGCGAACCACGTTCTGGCAAGGCGCACGACGGACCTTCAGTCGCCGACGACGACCGCAGCGGCAGACCGCGCGTAGCGGGCTCGGGCGGGCGCCGGGAGCGCCATCACGAACTCAGTACGGCCGTTGGCTCGTCGATAGGTGAGGCTTCCCCCCATCAGGGTGGCGAGTTGCCGGGCAACGGCCAGGCCCAGGCCGACCGATGCCGGTTGGGCGGTCGGGCCGTGCGCGCGGCGGTACGCCTCGAAGATCGCCTCTTCAGCCCCTGGGGGAACGCCCGGGCCATCGTCCGACACGATCACCGCCGGGATCGCACCGTCACGTTCGATCGACACCCTGATGTCTGCGCCGCCGTAGCGTTGCGCGTTCTGGAGGAGGTTGCGGACGATCTGGCGAACCCGGAATGGATCGGCCCAGGTGAAGACGTCGCCGCGACGCGGAATCGAGACACTCGGAATCGCCGTGTCCGTCTGCACGAACAGGGCTTGGACTTCTGAGTCGACGACTTCAGCGAGATCCACGAGTTCGGTTTCGAGTTGCAGTGTGCCGGAGTCGGCGCGTGCGGCCACCAGGAGATCGTCGACGATGTAGGACAGTTCGAGGCTCTGCTGCGAGATGGTGCGAACGAACTCGTCCTGCTCGTCGCTTGCGAAGAGGTGCCCATTCACCGTCAGCTCGTGTGACAGGCCGACAACCGCCGTGAGTGGGGTCCTGAGTTCGTGGCTGATCGACGCAATGAACTCGTCCTTGGATGCCGCCGCTTCCTCGAGGCCCCGCTTCAAGACGGTGAGCTCATCGAGCGAGTGCTGGAGCTGCCCATTCTCGAGCGTGACACTGACGCGGCTCGCCAGCGTTTCCAGCAGCTCGACATCGGTTCGGTCGAAGCTGCTGATGTCACCCAGCCGGTTGGCGGCAACAAGGAGGCCGACACACGAATCGTCTCCGGTGACGAGGGGGACCACGATGCCGTCGTCCATCGAATCCATTGACGGCATCACGTTGGGCGGGGCGCTGTCGAACCGGATGCTCGAACGACTGGCGACCGCATCGCTCCAGGGGAATCCCGATAGGTCGACCTTGGACTCCCGCATGCTGACGGGCTCAGCCTCGTAGCCCATCGATGTGCGATAGGCCATCGTCGGTCGGTCACCGTGGAAGATGAGCACGTGGGCCGATTCTGCCTCGACCATTGACCGGGCGTGCCCGACGGCGCACAGCAGCGCATCCTCGATGCGAGGGCGGTTGTGGAGGTCGAGCGTGGCTTCGTAGACCGCCTTCAGCCGAGCACGCTCGGCCGACTGCGACACGTAGGCCTTGTAGGCGAGGAAGACCACGATCGGCGGGGCGAGGGCAAGCCAACCGGATGCCGGGTTCCACCAAAGGAGATTCACCGCAATCAGTGCCAGCGCTGTGTTGACTCCCGTGCCGGCAATGCTCATGGTCATTACGGCGAGCAGCTCGGCCTGCGTCATCCGTCCACCCATCATTGCGATGGCGCGATTGATGAGGATCGAAGCGACCACGATGCCGGATAGCGCGGCGGCGAGTGCTCCGAGCCAACCCAGCGGGCCGATCGTATCGCCCAGGCCTGCGATGAACCGGAAGACGGCGATTGCAACGGTTGTCACCAGCCCGAACTGGGCGATGTTGAAGGCAAGCTTCAACGCCGGCTGACGGCGATGGATGGTGAGCACGAGCAGGTTGCCGAGCACGACGGCCAACAGCAGCTCGTTCGGCGGGGTGAAGAAGAGTCCGAGGATCAACGGAATCTCGCTGAGCGAGAAGGAGTGCGCTTCGCGGCGGTACCGGAGATGCACGACCATGAGCTCGGCAACGCACACCATCGGAAGGATCGCCCACCAGCGGAGGATGATGGGTCCACCGAGTGAACCGAGGTCGGACTGGGTCGTCGCCAGCGCCACGGTGAGCGCCGCAGTGAGCAGGGCCAAGGCTCGGACTCTTGCCGGGCCGGTCAGCCGTGGTGCTCGGCCGACCGGCCCGGCGATCTGGGGATCTGTGGGGGAGGGGGCAGTCACGTCTCGTTTACCTTCCTGGTACGTACGTTCCACTCACTGGGCGGCCGCGATCTTCCAACTCAATCCCGACCATGCGCTGACGGACCACGACTTGCCGGACCACGAAGCTCCGGACCATGAGAGCCCTGACCAGCTGAGGCCTGACCACGAGAGGCCGGACCATGACAGGCCGCTCCACGAGAGGCCGGACCAGCTCAGGCCGGACCAGGAGGCACCGGACCAGCCGTCGAGGAACGTCTTCAAGCCTTCGCCGTCCTCGTAGTACTCCTCGACATCCCATCCCTCGCCGTGGATGTCCTCGTTGCCCTGAAGGACCTTGCCTTCGAGCTCGACGTGGAAGCTGCCGCGAGCCTGCTCGAGGCTGCCCTCTCCGTCGGAGCGGGACCAATCCTGCTCGGCCTTGAAGGGCTCGGTGTGGAGGGTCGTGCTCAGATCGATCAACCCGGCACCTTGACAGATGGACTTGGCGCCCGGGACCGGCTGGGCGGTCTTCATGAGCAACGCCTTGACCTGATCGGGGCTCATCCCCGGGTGCTGCTGGAGCACGAGGGCCGCGGCGCCGGCCACAACAGCGGCCGCTTGTGACGTTCCAGACCCGAGGAAGAGCCGGTCGGTCACGGCTGCCCCCGGGTACGCCTTGTCGATCGTGG
>JASJAX010000097.1 GCA_030066755.1 Acidimicrobiia bacterium | reverse complement strand
CTCGCCATGTTGCCTTCGTACATGAAGGTCGGGCTCTTCCACTTGATCGTCTCGGTCATCCGCTCATCGGCGAGGACGATCTCCCGCACCCGGAGCATCGCGTCCTTCAGGGGATGCTCGTACTCAGCGAACCACGCCTGGACTTCTGGGTTCTCGTTCATGCGTCGAGCCTACCGATCGAACGCTGAAGGACTCCGGCGTATCCTCGGGACCGTGTTCGACTCGCTCGAGGCCCCGGTACCAGATCTGACGCTGGATCAGATCGGCGCGCTTGCGGAGCAGCACTACGGACTCATGGGGACGCCGACCCGGCTCGGCGGCGAGCGGGATCTCAACGTCCTCGTCAACGATGGACACTCATCCGCCGTCCTCAAAGTCACCGATGCCGCCCACGATGAGATCCCCGCAGCGATTGCGGCGCTGCGTCACGTCGCAGCCACCGATCCCCGGTTCCCGGTCCCACGGGTCATTCCCAGCGCCTCCGGCGAGCCATGGGTCACCGTCGCGGCCGGCGATCGGGCGTATCGCGTTTCGGCGTTCTCGTTCCTCAGCGGCGAATGCCTCCCTCCAGGTCCGCTGGACCGCACCCGTGCCCATGGGATCGGGGCGTCGCTTGGGCGGCTCCAGCACGCCTTGCGCGGGTTCATGCACCCCGGGGCGCTGCGACCGCTCCTCTGGGACGCCCGCCGGGCAAGCTACCTCGTGGCGTGGGTCGGCTCGATTCCGGATCCGGCCCTTCAACCAGTAGTCGAGGGTTTGCTCGACCGCAGCGCCGCCCTCCGTCCTAGGTTGGACCAGCTCCCGACCCAGGTCATCCACCACGACTTCAATCGAGCCAATCTGCTTGCCAACGCCCAATCCGAAGCGATCGCCGGCGTGCTCGACTTCGGCGATCTCCTCCACGGACCGCGGATCCAGGACGTTGCCGTCGCCATTGCCTATGCGGCCCTCGACCACCCCGATCCGCTCGAGCCCGCCACGGCGGTCCTCTCAGGGTTCTTGGACACCGTTGCCCTGGAACCCGAGGAGATCGACCTGCTGCGCGAGCTCGTGTCCATCCGATTCGCACAGTCGCTGACCATCGCTCACCACCGGGTTCGCCTCCACCCGCACAACACCGACTACATCGCTTCCGACACGACTGCAGTGACGGGAACCCTCGACCGATGGTTGAGGCTCGAGGCCGACACGATTGACGCAGCGTTTCGCTCGGTAGCCGGATTCGTTGCGCCGGCCGAGACCGCGAAGCTGGTGCAGCGGCGGTCGACAAGTCTCTGGTCCGGGCTCCGGCTGGCCCACGACAGTCCCCTGCACCTCGTGGCGAGTTCTGGGGTATGGCTGGAGGACCGCTCTGGAGAGAAGTACCTCGATGCGTACAACAACGTCGTTCAGGTCGGGCACAGCAATGCGCGGGTGATCAATGCGGCCACCGTTCAAGCGAGGCGGCTCAACACGAACACGCGCTACCTGACGGAACCGGTCGTCGCCCTCGCCGAGGCGATCACTGCCCGCCTCCCGGGGTCGCTCAGCGTCTGTTTCTTCGTCAACTCCGGTTCGGAAGCCACGGATCTGGCCTGGCGGATCGCCCGCACCGTCACGGGCCGTGCGGGCGCCATCACGACCACACACGCCTATCACGGCTGGACCGAAGCGATGTATGCCATCTCACCGGAGGAGCGGCCCGTTGACGATCAGCCGAGCTGGCATACAACGATCGCCCCTCCCCACGCCGATGGTCCGTCCATCTCCGATGCCCTCGAAGGGCTCGCAGCGACCGGCCACGAGCCGGCCGCGATCTGGTTCGATGCGACGTTCTCGAGCGACGGCATCGCGAAACCACCTGCCTCCTACCTCGACCACGCCATCGCCGAGGTGAGGTCGGCCGGCGGTTTGTACATCGCCGACGAAGTGCAAGGCGGCCTCGGCAGAGTCGGACCCGGATTCTGGGGATTCACGGCGGGGACCGCCGTCCCGGACATCGTGACCCTCGGCAAGCCGCTGGGCAACGGCTACCCGATCGGCGCCGTGATCACGAGCGCAGAGATCGCGGCCACGTTTGCCGAACGCGGGTACTTCTTCTCCACCTTCGGCGGCAACCCCGTCTCGGCGGCAGCAGCGCTGATGGTCCTTCGAATCACCGATGAACTCGAGCTATCGCACCGTGCCCAGGCGGTCGGGCAGTTCCTCCGAAACGAGCTCCCAGGTCTCCTCGTCTCACTCGGTGACGACGTGGAGATCCGTGGATCCGGCACGTTCCTCGGTGCGGATCTCCGGGGCAGTGCGATCGCCGAAGCGTTGGTCGAGGCTATGCGGGTTCGCGGCGTCCTCGTGAGCCGAACGGGACCGTTCGGCTCGGTCGTCAAGATCCGACCGCCGCTCGTGTTCGATCTGCACCATGCCGAACGGTTGCTCGAGGCGACGGCCGGCGCAGTCCGCACGATCGGCGGCTGACCGCACCGGTGCGGTGTGCCTGCGCCACAACCTGACTCTGGGCACGGTCGGGATCGTCCGGCATACTGCCCAGAACGAGGAAAGGACACCACGATGACGGTTGCCGTGCTCATTGGTGTCGCGCTCAGCGTCGCTGCATTGCTGCGGGGCGCATGGCCCCTGGCTGCGGCGGCATGGGTCCTGATCGGGACCGGGATGCTCCTCGGAGGCGGTGCAGGACCCTTCGTGATTGCGGCGGGAGCCGTCCTGCTGCTGCTCGGCGGGGCATCGCTGACCCGTGGTGCGATCTACGACGGGAGCCCGAAGGCGGCGTTCTCCGAACGTCGACCTTCGCTGTTCAAGGGCGAGAACTACGAGATGGAACCCGATATGGACTCGGTGCACTTCACGCACCGTTTCTGGGGTCCGTAGGGCTAGTCGTCGCCCCACTCCAGGAGGACCTTGCCGGATTGCCCTTCGGCGACCGTGGCGAACGCCTCGTTGAAGTCCTCGATCGGGTAGCGGTGGGTGATCACGGAGTGGACGTCGAGGCCGCTTTGGAGCATCGCCGCCATCTTGTACCAAGTCTCGAAGATGCGCCGCCCATAGATGCCTTGCACCGTCAGACCCTTGAAGATCACATCGTTGACGTCCAACGTCATGGGTCCCGGCGGGATGCCGAGCGCGGCAATGCGGCCGCCATGGTTGATGGTGTCGAGCATCTGGTTGAACGCCGACTCTGCTCCAGACATCTCGAGGCCCACATCGAAGCCTTCCGTCATCCCGAGTTCCTCCATCACGGACTCGATGGACTCGTTCGCCACGTTCACGACCCGGTCGACACCGACCCTTCTCGCCATCTCGAGCCGGTATTCGTTGACATCGGTGACGACGACAAATCGCGCTCCGATGTGACGCACGATGGCCGCCGCCATGATGCCGATCGGGCCGGCTCCGGTGATGAGGACGTCCTCGCCGACAACATCGAACTTGAGGCTCGTGTGGGTGGCGTTGCCGAGCGGGTCGAGAATCGCAGCGATGTCCTCGTCGATGTGGTCCGGTACCGGGAACACGTTGTCTGCCGGGATGACGAGGTACTCGGCGAAAGCGCCGGGGCGACTGACGCCGACGCTGCGGTGATAGTGGCAGAACTCCCGGCGCCCGCCCTTGCAGTTGCGACAATGGCCACAGGTGATGTGTCCCTCGCCGGATACTCGCTGCTCGACGTGAAGGCCTTCCACCTCCACGCCGAGCGCAGCCACGATGCCGGTGAACTCGTGGCCGACCACCATGGGAACGGGGATCGTCTCCTCGGCCCACTCGTCCCATCGGTAGATGTGGAGGTCGGTGCCGCAGATCGACATCTTGCGAACTTCGATGAGCACCTCATGGGGGCCCGGCTCAGGGTCGGGGACCTCCTCCATCCAGAGGCCGGGCTCTCGCTTCGCCTTGACGAGGGCCTTCACGTGACCACCTCGAGCTCGCGGCCCACGCGGACGAAGGCGTCAACCGCCTGGTCGATGTGGTCGTCGGTGTGCGCCGCCGACATCTGGGTCCGGATCCGCGCCGCACCCATCGGGACCACGGGATACGAGAAGCCGATGACGTAGATCCCCTCCTCGAGGAGCCGATCGGCCATTCGACTCGCCAACGCAGCATCACCGAGCATCACCGGGATGATCGGATGGCCGGCCCCGGCGAGGGTGAACCCCGCTGCGGACATCTGCTCGCGAAAGCGTTCGGCGTTGCGAACGAGCCGCACCCGGAGATCGTCGGACTCGTCGAGCAAGGCGAGGGCCCGAAGCGAGGTCGCAGCGATCATCGGAGTGAGACTGTTGGAGAAGAGGTAGGGACGCGATCGCTGACGCAGCCAGGCGATGATCTCCCTGCGGCCCGAGGTGTAGCCCCCGGAGGCGCCGCCGAGCGCCTTGCCGAGTGTTCCGGTGATGATGTCGACACGGTCGCCGGCACCGGTGAACTCGGGTGTTCCCCTCCCCCGCTCACCGACGAACCCGACGGCATGCGAGTCATCGACCATGACGAGCGCATCATGTGCGTCGGCGAGGTCGCAGATCCCTTCGAGATCGGCGATGACGCCGTCCATGGAGAACACTCCGTCGGTGGCGATCAGCCGGTTCGAGGCATCCTTCGCCTCGAACAGGCAGCGTTCCAGATCGGCCATGTCGTTGTTGGCGTATCGGTACCGATCAGCCTTGCACAGGCGGACTCCGTCGATGATCGATGCGTGGTTGAGCGAGTCGGAGATGATGGCGTCACCGACGCCGAGCAACGTCTCGAAGAGCCCGGTGTTGGCATCGAAGCAGGATGAGTAGAGGATCGTGTCCTCGGTCCCGAGGAACTGCGAGATACGTCTCTCCAGGGCGGTGTGCACGTCTTGGGTGCCGCAGATGAAGCGCACCGACGCCATGCCGTACCCGTGGTCGGTGACGGCCTGTCGGGCGGCTTTCAAGAGCTCCGGATGGTTGGCGAGGCCGAGGTAGTTGTTGGCGCAGAAGTTGATGACTCGTGAACCGTCGGCCAGCTCGATCTCCGCATCCTGCGGCGAGGTGATCACCCTCTCGGCCTTGAAGAGACCTTCCTCGATCGTCTCCGCCAGCTTGCTCTCGAGTTCGGCGATCAATTGGGTGCGCATGGCGCGATGCTACGTCACCAGCACCGGGTCATGCGGCAGGATTGGTGCGCAGGAATCCCCTACCGCAGCCGGTTGATCACCCGCTGGAGGCCGTCCTCGGGCTCCGGTGCGAACAGGTAGTAGGCAGGGAGGATGATCCGTGTCACACCGAGTGCGCTGAGGGCCTCGACCTCTTCCTCGAGGCGATTGAGGATGTGTGGTGGCGTTGCGCACAGCACGAGGTCGTCGGGATCACGGCCGGCCTCCTCGGCGGCCTGTTTGGCGATCGTGAACATCTCGGCGAGGTCGTCGATCGTGCCTCGCCCCGGCCAGAACCCGTCGCCGAGTCGCCCGGCACGGCGGGCGGCGCCCGGCGAATGACCTCCCACGTAGATCGGCACGGAGCCGTTCGCCGGCTTGGGGTTCGAGGAGACACCGTCGAACGAAACGTGCTCTCCGGCGAACGAGACCGAGTCGCCGCTCCACAGGGTGCGAAGCACCTCGATGTACTCGTCGGTGCGACCGGCACGTCCGAAAAACGGGATCCCGAGTGCCTCGAATTCCTCCCGCAGCCATCCGATCCCAATGCCGAGGTCCAGCCGTCCGCCCGTCAGCTGGTCGAGCGTGGCCGCAGCCTTGGCGAGCACCAGCGGCTGGCGTTCCGGCAGCAGCAAGATGCCGGTTGCGAGTCGAATCGTCGATGTCGCAGCCCCGACCCAAGTCAGCCAGACGAGCGGGTCGGGAATCGGCACCGACTCCTGACCCATCATTCGTCCCGACGGGTGATACGGGTACACCGAGTCATACGACGAAGGCCAGATGACGTGCTCGACCGTCCAGAGCGACTCGAACCCGGCGGCTTCTGCCGCTCGGGCGAACCGGGCGGCGTACTCCGGTTCCGCGGCGGGCCCGGTGTTGGCGAAGGCAAGTCCGTAGTGCATAGGTTCGGAGGGTACCGGCAGCTCGGGCCAGACGCCGGGTAGGCAGTCGTCACCCGTGGTATGGGCGGTGCCGAGGCACGTATCGCTCGCGTAGGCTCCGCGCAATGAGGGCTACGCACGTCCGAGTAGGAGTGGTCGTCGGGTTCGCGCTCTTCGCCCTGGTGGGGTGCGGCGACTCCGGAGCTGTTGCTCCGACTACGGCCGTCGATCCTCCCGAGACCTCCACCGGCGCGCCATCCTCGATCCAGATCGCATTCGACGGCGAGACATGCTCCTATGCCGGCCCGTCGTCGGTGTCGATGACGGAACCCATCTCGGTCGAAATGAGCAACTCGTCGGAAGGAACCGTGCGCGGCCACATCGTATGGATCCAGGAGGAGGATGCCCCTGCTGCGCGAGACACGGTGGGCACGGACTTCCCCTGGGAGACGGTGGGTCCGCTCCCGATGTTCTACCTGGAGGTCTCGCCGGGAGCTCAGGACGTGGCGAGCACCCGCATCGCCGCCCCCGGTCTCTACATCGTGGAGTGCATCAGCGTGGAGGGAGCGGCATTGCAGCGGGTCTGGCGTCCGGCCGCATTCGAAGCTGCTCCATGACCTGGTAGGGACCCGACGACACTCGGCGGAAACTGCACGCTGCCGAGCTCGCCCTGGTCATGGTCGCTCGCCTGCTCCCCGGATCGGTTCGGACGTCTGACGACCCGCCGTTGATCTCGCAAATCGGCCATGAGACGATGAGCGCAGGTAGCTGGGAGGCGGTTCACGATGTGGCCTCGGCGGAAACGTTCGTGCCCCAAGTGCAAAGCACGAAGCCCGCGAAGGGATTTCAACAAGCGGCTCGAGGGAACAAGGATGGAAGCTCTGGATACCGTCGTCGAGATCTATGCGCTCAGATGCCCCCTGTGCGGACACGCATTCACGGAGAGCACATCGGTCGGCGTCGGGAGCACGCTTGGTCCCGGCATCGGTTGAACTCCACTCGACCTAGCGGGTCGGCTGCATTCCGACATTGTCGCAAGGCGCCCCGTTTTGCACTGGTCGAACGCCACTGGCCGGGAGTTCCTCCCCCTACACTTCCGCCATGACGTCGACCTCCCCAGGTCCGCAGACCGTGCTCGGTACTTGCCACCACGATTGCCCGGACAGCTGCGGCTGGGTCGCGACGGTCGACGATGGCGTCGCCGTCAAGCTGCGGGGCAATCCCGATCATCCGTATTCGCAAGGCGAACTGTGCCCGAAGGTCAATCGGTTCCTCGACCGCGTCTACAGCCCCGACCGAATCCTGCATCCGCTGATCCGGACCGGGGCCAAAGGCAGTGGCGAGTTCCGCACTGCGACGTGGGACGAAGCGCTCGCACTGACCGCAGACCGCCTCCACGAGGTCATCGACGGCTGGGGCGGCGAAGCCGTCGTGCCCTGGGGCGATGCCGGCACCCAGGGACTCCTGCAGATGACATCGCTCGATCGACGCTTCTTCGCCCGAATCGGCGCCAGCCGCCAGATCGGATCGTTGTGTGGCGCCACCGCCAGTGCCGGGGTTGCGGCGACGCTCGGCAGTGGACGAGCCTCTGACCCGACCGACCTGCGCCACGCCAAGCACATCATCCTGTGGGGCACGAACACCCGGCTCACCAATCGCCACCTCTGGCCATTCGTCGAGGAAGCGCGCGCCAATGGTGCCCGTATCGTCGTCATCGATCCGATTCGCACGATCACCGCCGATGCCGCCGACCAATTCATCCAGCCCGTGCCCGGGACCGATGCGGCCTTGATGCTGGCGATGATGCACGTCCTGATCCGCGCCGACCTCGTCGACCACGACTACGTCGGGCGTTACACCGTCGGATTCGATGACCTCGCGGCACGGGTCGACGCCTGGGACCCGGCGCGTGCCGCCGACGTCACCGGCGCCGACGCCGACGAGATCGAGCGTCTGGCGATCGACTACGGCACGATCCGACCGTCGTTCATCCGCACCCTCATCGGAGCCGAGCACCACGAAAACGGCGCAATGTTCTTCCGCACACTGGCTTGTCTCCCGACGCTCACCGGAAGTTGGAAGGAACTCGGCGGGGGCCTGGCGCGCAGCGTCGGCACCTGGTTCGATGTCGCCGTCGACGACTCGGTATTCGACGAGGTCTCGTTTCCCGTTCCGGAGCGCCGCGGGGTCAACATGAACCACCTCGGGCGGGTGCTCACCGACCCGACGCTCGATCCTCCAGTGAAAGCACTCGTCGTGTGGAACGGGAACCCGGTCGTGACGGTCCCCAACGCGGCGGCGATTCGCCGTGGCATGGAACGAGCCGATCTCTTCACCGTGGTGTCGGAGCAGTTCCTCACCGACACGGCGCGCTACGCCGACGTGGTGTTTCCGGCGACCACGCAGCTCGAACACCTCGATGTGGTTCCGGCCTGGGGTCACCTCTACCTCGGCTGGAATGAGCCGGCGATCGCTCCCCAGGGCGAAGCCGTTCCGAACACGGAACTCTGGCGGCGACTGTCCGCCGCGATGGGCTACACCGATCCCGACCTCTTCGAGGACGACGCCTCGTTGATCCGCCGCGCGCTCGCAGGTGTCGACGTCGAGGCGCTGCGTACCCGAGGGTTCCACCGGATCGACGTCCCGGAGCCGCTCGTTCCATACGCAGAGGGAGGCTTTGCCACTGCCTCGGGCAAAGCAGAGTTCCGCTCCAGCAACGGCGCCGGCGGCTCCGATCCGCTGCCGAGTTTCACGCCGGCGCACGAGAGCCCCCTCGGAGATCCTGCGCTTGCGGACCAGTACCCCTTGATCTTGCTGACGCCGAAGCAGCACACCCGGTTCCTGAACAGCTCCTACACCCATCTCCCCAAACACGGTCCCCTCGAGGGGGGCCCGTTCGTCGAGATGCATCCGGCGGACGCACTGGCTCGGGGTCTGGCCGACGGCGATCCCGCTGCCGTGTGGAACAATCGGGCGCGTCTCTCGGTGCCCGTCCGGATCTCCGAGCGGCTCCGGCCTGGCGTCGTCGCCATTCCCTTCGGCTGGTGGGGAGCCGATCACGGTGCGGCGGCGACCGCCAACTCGCTGACGAGTGCCGCCGACACGGACTGGGGAGGGGGCGTGGCCTACTCGGACACGCTCGTCGAGGTTGCAGCCGACCATGGGCACCCCGGCGCCGGAGCGAGATGACCGAGCTGCGATTCCGCCTACTCGCCATGGACGAGGAGCCGCGGCAGAATGCCGACGTGGAATCCCCGACGAGCTCCCCACATCCGCTCGGCGCACATGTGACCCGCAACGGGGTCAACTTCAGCGTCTTCTCCCGCAATGCCGAACGGATCGAACTCTGCTTCTACGACGAGGTCGACGACGACAAGCCGTCACGAGTGATCGAGCTCGACCCGGCGCGCGATCGGGTGTACCACTACTGGCACACCATCGTGGACGACGTGGGGCCGAGCCAGCTGTACGCATACCGTGCCCACGGACCATTCAACCCCGACCGAGGGTTACGGTTCGACGGGACGAAGGTGCTGCTCGATCCGTACGGTCGGGCTGTGGTCACGCCATCGGACTACCGCCGCACCGCGGCAACCCTCCCCGGACCCAACGACCGGTTTGCGTTCAAGAGCGCCATCGCCGACCCCGCGGTCTACGACTGGGAGGGCGATCAGCCGTTGCGCCGGCCGTTTGCCCAGACGGTCATCTACGAGATGCACGTCGCCGGGTTCACCAAGCACCCTTCGTCCGGGCTGAGTGCCGACGTTCGTGGCACCTACGCCGGGCTCGTCGAGAAGATCCCGTACCTCCTCGACCTCGGCATCACCGCGGTCGAGTTGATGCCGGTCTTCCAGTACGACTGGCAGGACGCTCCTCTCGGCCGCACGAACTACTGGGGGTACGCCCCGATCTCGTTCTTCGCCCCGCACGCCCAGTACTCCTCCCGTCGGGATCCGCTCGGGCCCATGTTCGAGTTCCGCGACATGGTGAAGGCCTTTCACCGGGCCGGGATCGAGGTCATCCTCGACGTCGTCTACAACCACACGGCCGAGGCCGGTGAGGGCGGACCGACGATCTGTTTCCGCGGCATGGAGAACGAGGGCTACTACCTCCTGGAGAACGGCGGTCGGGATTACGCCAACTACGCCGGAACCGGCAACACCCTGAATGCCAACCGATCGACGGTTCGACGCCTCATCCTCGACTCGCTGCGTTACTGGGTTCGCGAGATGCACGTCGACGGATTCCGGTTCGACCTGGCATCGATCCTGTCACGCGACCAGGACGGGACGCCGCTTCCCAACCCACCCGTGCTGTGGGACATCGAGTCCGATCCCATCCTGGCCGGGACCAAACTCATCGCCGAAGCGTGGGATGCCGCCGGGCTGTACCAGGTGGGAGCCTTCGCCGGGGACTCGTGGACCGAGTGGAACGGGAAGTTCCGCGACGACGTGCGAGCGTTCATGAAGGGCGACGCCGGGACGGTGCCGGCGCTGGCGCAACGGCTCCTCGGGAGCCCCGATCTCTACGGTGGCGCCGACCGTGAGGCCGAACAGAGCATCAACTTCATCACCAGTCACGACGGGTTCACGCTCAACGATCTCGTCTCGTACAACGACAAGCACAATCTCGCCAACGGTGAATACAACCGGGACGGGCACGACTACAACCTGAGCTGGAACCACGGTGTCGAGGGCCCCACCCAGGATCTCAAGATCAACGCGTTGCGTCAGCGCCAGATCAAGAACTTCTTTGCGATCACGCTGCTGTCGTTGGGGGCCCCGATGCTGCTCATGGGCGACGAGATCCGTCGGACCCAGCTCGGCAACAACAACGCCTACTCGCAAGACAACGAGCTGAGCTGGTTCAACTGGGACGATGTCGAGCGCAATGAGGGGTTGCGGCGCCTCGTTCGCAAGCTGATCGAGCTCCGCGCCCACCGGGAATCGGTTGCGGACGCACCGAAGCTCACGCTCACGGACTTGGTTCGCCGGGCCAACGTTCGACTCCACGGCGTCAAGGTCGACGAACCCGACTTCAGCTACGAGTCGCGGAGCCTCGCCCTCTCGGCGACCGCCCGCGATGGCACCCTGCTCATGCACTTCATGCTCAATGCCTACTGGGAGCCGCTCGAGTTCGAGCTCCCGCCGGAGCCCGAGGATGGCGACGGCTGGCGGCGGGTGGTCGACACGAGCCTGGCGGCGCCGGACGACATCGTCCTGCCCGCCGACGCACCGCTCGTCGACAACGGTACGTACGAACTCCATCCGTACACCGTCGCGGTGCTCTTCTCCGGTTCCGAAGAGGCCCGCGCCCATCCGTTCGAATAGGCCGCCGTGCCCGGTACCGTTGCGACTTCCGACAGCGACCAGGACATCAGGACATGCCCGATCCCAGCAACATCCCCGACGGACGCGAGCTCATCCGCTCAATGGGCTGGGAGGCGCTTCCCTACGGCTGCGCCGCTCTGATCCGACGAGCGACGATCCGATCGACCAACGTGTGGTCGTGGCTCGTGTTGGTCCCGTGGGCGGAGACCGACGGCAAGCCGTGGATCGATGGCACCGAGACCTACGACCGATCGCTGAAATCGATCGACGAGCAACGCGACGAGGTGCTCGGGAAGATTCGGGACATCCTCGATGACCGTTACGGCGAGACGGTCGGACGCCGTGCGGCGGATGACCTGATCGACCGTATCTTCAACGGCGACGATTGACCTGGGGCGTGCGCTGTCGGCGCCGCACACTCAGGTAGCGAGGGTGCCGCCGAAGACCTGCCATGCCAGCGCCGATTTGGCCGTGAGGCTCAACACCACGTAGACCTTCTCGCCGTAGAGATAGTCGGCCCACTTGCCGACCTTGCGGTACTGCAGCACCTGATTGATGGCGAACGTGTTGAAGAACACGAAGAGCGAGAAGAAGATCCCGTAGACAAACGCAGGGGGCTCACCTGCTGCGCCCGGGCCCCAGATGTAGACACCGATCACGATCCACGGCACGGCTCCGGCGAACACGCCGAACCAGTACGAGAGCCAGTTTGGCTTGCCGGGCTCCTCGTACTTCTCGAAGAGCCAGCCGAAGAGAATCATCGTGGCATTGACCCCGAAGATCGCACCGAGGGCGGCGACGTCGGTGATACCCGGAAGCATTGCGATCAGCACCACCATGATCGACGAGCTCAGCGAGTACTCGACCCAGCGGGCGTAGTTGCGGTTCTTCTCGAGATCATCGATGTAGCGCCGGTATCCGAACGGTGAGATGAGGTAGAAGTGGGCGATGGCGGAGAGGAAGAGGAAGGCCGCAACACCCCACGCAATCCGGATCTCGAAGATCTCGGTGAGCACCGGCGGAGCGAGTCCCGGGGCATCTTCGAGGAACGTGGCCGTGACGGGAAGCGCAAAGTCGTTGGCAAGGAACAGCACGAGAAAGCCCTGCACGGCGTGCAGGATTCCCATGGCGATGTTCCATCGGCGCAGATTGGCGAATCGTTCGCTGCGCGACATCGAAGCCTTGGAGTCTGTGGTTGCTGCTGTGCTGTTCATCGTGGGATCTACGGTACTGGCCGACCCACCGGATGGTCCAGGCTACGGAACGATCACCGTGCGCACCCCGGGCCCAAAACGCTCGAGGGCGTCCAAAGCCTGGTTGACGGCTGCTGCTTCGAGGGGGATCCGGCTCGTGACGACGGAGTCCAGCAGGAGCGCTCCTTGGGCCGCGTAGTCGAGGACCTGGTGAACCTCGGACAGCGTGTGGTCCATCACCCCGATCAGCTCGGCTTCCCTTGCCATGAGGTCGTCGTACGCAGCAACCTCCGTCGTCTCGCCGGTCAGCCCGGCAACCGCCGCTCGACCACGGAACCGAAGGGACTGCAGGGCCTGGCGCGTCGTTTGCGCCAGCCCGATCAGTTCCAGCGCAACGTCCACGCCGCCTTGACGCTGCAGATGATCGACGGGGTCGATCGTCCGTGGGTTGACCGGGATCGCACCGTACGACGCAGCGATCTCGAGTCGATGCTCATCGAGGTCGACGGCGTAGACCACAGCAGCCCCGAGTGCGTTGGCGAGCTGTACGGCCGACATGCCCAGACCACCGGCGCCGAACACGGCGACGCGCTCACCCGGCGCGAATCGAGCCTGATGCAGGGCATGGAGCGACGTCACGGACGAGCACATCATGACGGCGGCGTGTGCCAGGTCGATACCGGGCGGAACCGGGACGGCATTGCGCTCGGGAACGACGATGAGCTCGGCGTACCCCCCATCGCGGTGATTGCCGATCATGGCCCCGTCGGGGCAGAACCGATCGTTGCCCTGCGTGCAGGCTTCGCACCTGTCGCACCCGACCTGGTAATGCAGCGCCACCGGGGCCCCCGGCTCGAGCGAGGTACCGACACCAACGCTCTCGATCCGACCGGCGACTTCGTGTCCCAACACCCGTGGCAAGGGCGGCAGCCGGGGGTCCCCGGCCCGGTAGTGCACATCTGAACGGCAGACACCGGCGGCCGCCACTCGCACGACGACCTCACCGGGTCCCGGACGCGGATCGGGCAACTCGACGTCATGCAAGGGTTCGTTGGCTCCGGCCAGTTGCACAGCCCTCACGACCAAGGTCCTCGGTAGCCGGCAGCGTTGCGCAGGAAGGAACGGATCACCATGCGCCCGATCGTAGGGAATCGGGAGCCGAGCGGCCGGTAACCTGTGATCCCCGGAGAAGTGGAGCAATCGTGCACGAGGCAGTGATCGTTGCCAGCAAGCGGACCGCCCTGACCAAGGGCTACCGCGGGTCCTTCAACATGACCCGACCGGACGACCTCGCTGCGCATGCGGTGCGTGCCGCCCTCAACGATGTCCCTGCCGTCTCCGACGCCGACATCGAGGACCTCATTCTCGGCTGCGGCTTGCCCGAAGGTCCCTCAGGCCAGAACGTCGGCCGTATCGTCGCCCTCCGGTCGGGACTGCCGTCGTCGGTACCGGGAACGACGGTGAACCGGTTCTGCTCATCGGGTCTCAACACCATCGCCATGGCGGCTCATCGGGTCATGGTCGGCGAAGTCGACACCATCGTCGCCGGCGGCGTCGAGTCGATCACCCTCGTCCAGAACAACAACTTCCGCAGCGTCGACCTCTACAACCAGCCCTTGATGGAAGACTGGCCGGGCATCTACCTGTCGATGGGCGAGACCGCCGAAGTCGTCGCCAAACGCTACGACATCAGCCGGGAGGACCAGGACGCTTACTCGCTCATGTCGCAGCAACGCACCGCCCATGCCCAGGAGCAGGGCTGGTATGCCGATGACATCGCACCGCTCAAGGTGAATCGAGCAGTGAAGCAACCCGACGGGTCGTTCGAGACCGAAGAGGGTTACCTCGCCGATCATGACGAATGCAATCGCCCGACCACCACACTCGAAGGCCTTGCTGCGTTGAAGCCCGTGTTCGATCCGGAGAATGGAAGCGTGACGGCAGGCAACTCGTCGCAATTCGCCGACGGCGCCTCTGCCGCCGTGATCATGTCGAAGGAACGAGCCGATGCCCTCGGCCTCGCACCGCTCGGCTACTTCCGGGCCTTCCAGGTTGCCGGCGTCGATCCCGACGAGATGGGAATCGGCCCGGTGGAAGCCGTCCCGAAGCTGCTCGACAAGGTCGGACTCACCCTCGACGACATCGACATCGTCGAACTGAACGAGGCATTCGCCTCCCAGGTGCTGTACTGCCAGCGGATCCTCGAGATCCCCGACGAGAAGCTGAATCCGATGGGTGGATCGATCTCGATCGGTCACCCCTACGGCATGACCGGTGCCCGGATGGTCGGGCAGATCCTCCGTCACCTTCGCCGCACAGGCGGGCGCTACGGGCTCGTCACGATGTGTGTCGGCGGTGGCCAGGGTGCCGCCGGGTTGTTCGAGGTTGCCTGAGCGCGTGAAGGTCGACACCTTCGCGGCGATCGACAGCCCTGCCGAGGCTGCGCCGTTCGCCCATCATGCGAAGCTGCTCGGCTTCGACGGGGTGTTCACCGCAGAGGCCAATCACGACCCGTTTCTGCCGTTGGCGGCCGCCGCAGCCACCGTCGACGACCTCGACTACGGCACGGCGATCGCCGTCGCCTTCGCCCGGTCGCCGATGGTCACGGCGATGGCCGCCTGGGATCTCGCGGCCGCATCGAACGGACGATTCATCCTCGGGCTCGGCACGCAGATCAAGGCGCACATCACACGGCGGTTCTCCATGGAGTGGAGCGCCCCGGGTCCCCGTCTCCGCGAGTACGTCGAGGCGGTACGGGCGATCTGGCAGACGTGGCAAGAGGGGACGCCGCTGCGCTTCCGGGGGCACTTCTACCAACACACGTTGACGGCTCCGTTCTTCGAGCCGCCCCCGCTCCTCCATGGCCCGCCCCCGGTCTTCATCGCAGGCGTCGGCCCCTTCATGGCTCGAGTCGCCGGCCAGGTCTGCGATGGCCTCCATGTGCACCCGTTCCACACCGTGAAGTACCTCGACGAAGTCATCCTTCCGAGCATCGCCCGGGGCGCCGCCGAGCGTGATCGAGCAGCGTCGGCCGTCACGTTGGCCGCGCCGGTCATGGTCGCCACCGGCGCCGATCAAGCGGAGATCGCAGCCAATCGCCGTGCCGTGGCCCGCCAAATCGCCTTCTACGCGTCCACTCCTGCGTACAAGCGGGTGCTCGACCTCCACGGTTGGGATGTCGGACCCGAGCTCACCCGGCTCTCCGTCCGCGGTGAGTGGGAACGAATGGCCGACGTCGTTCCCGACGTGATGATCGACACCATCGCAGTCACCGGGCCGGTCGGCTCCATCGCAGAACAAATCCTGGACCGCTACGGCGAACGGCTCGGACGAGTCAGTCTGTACGCACTCGACACGCCGCTCCCGATCACCGACGATCAGTGGAGCGACGTCATCAGGGGTCTCCGGTCCGGCGGGTGACCGTCACAAGGTCCGCAGGAACCAAGCCGAGGCCAAACGAGCGACCTCGGCGAGCGCCCCGGGTTCCTCGAACAGGTGGCCCGAGCCGGGGACGATCGACAGGACCACCTCACATCGCATGGCGTCCTTGGCCCGTCGGTTCAGCTCGATGACCTGCCGATCGTGACCGCCAACGATCAGCAGCGTGGGCGCCGTCACGACTCCGAGCATTTCGCCCGCGAGGTCGGGGCGGCCGCCGCGCGAAACCACCGAGCCGACCAGCTCAGACACCGATGCAGCAGCGATGAGCGCCGCCGCCGCACCCGTCGAGGCGCCGAAGAGACCAACAGGCATACCTGCGACGTCCTGTTCGTTGGCGATTGAATCGAGCGTCGCCACAAGACGGCGCCCGAGCAACGAGATGTCGAACCGAAGCTCGGCGGTCACCCGATCGACTGCCTCCTCAGACTCCGTGAGGAGATCGAACAACAGCGTGGCAAACCCGTCGGTGTTCAGGCGTTCCGCGACGGCCCGATTCCTGGGGCTGAGTCGACTGCTCCCGCTGCCGTGGGCGAAGACGACGAGGCCGGCGGCCCCGGGCGGCACCGTGAGATCACCCGCCAGCACCACATCGTCGGCATCGATCCGGACTGAACGAATCGTCGCGTCTTCCGACATCGGCTCCTCGTTTCGATTCTGCCCGACTCCGAGCACACCTTGGGAGGGCCGATCGTCCCGCGTACCGGTCGCGCCCCACGATGCGGCGAGGCGTGATACGTTGCGCTCCCGACAGGAGGACTTCCCAACGACACGCCCGACGCTTCGCCAGACCGCCACCGCCCTCGACACACTGCTCATGCGACGCCTCGATACCGTCGTGCCGCGCCTGATGGGCGAAGCCGGTATCGACACCTGGGTTCTCATCGCCCGCGAGTACGCCGAGGATCCCGTCCTCGCAACCATGCTGCCTGCCTCATGGCTCAGTACCGCTCGCCGACGCACCATCCTCGTGTTCACGGACGATGGCCGCTCCCGGGCGGCGATCGCTCGTTATCCCGTGGGCACTGCATTCCCGCAGGCGTGGGATCCGGACCAGGAACCCGATCAGTGGAGGGCGCTCGCGACCCATCTCTCGGAAGCCAACTCCCGACGTATCGCCATCAACACCTCCACGACCTTCCCGCTCGCCGACGGACTCACGGCGTCCGAAGCGTCATTGCTGCGGAGCTCGCTCCCCGACGACCTGCGCCATCGAATTGTCGATGCCGAACCGCTGGCCATCGGCTGGCTCGAGACCCGGCTTCCCGATGAGGTCGAGATCCACCGCAAAGCCTGTTCCGTTGCGCACGGTTTCCTGCGCCGAGCATTGTCGAGCGAGGTCATCACACCGGGCTCTACGTCCACGGAGGACGTGATGTGGTGGCTCCGCCAAACGACCTACGACGACGGTCTCGACGTGTGGTTTCAACCATCCGTGTCCGTCCAACGCGCCGGCGGCGCCCGGGACGTCATCGCGGGGAGACTCCTCGCAGACACGGTCATCGAAGCCGGCGACCTGGTGCACATCGACTACGGCATCGTCTGGGAAGGGCTCCACACCGACCAGCAGCAGCATGCCTACGTGCTCGGACCCGACGAGTCAGCGGCGCCGGAGAGCCTGACCTCCGGGCTGCGCGCCGGCAACACCCTCCAGGACATCTTGATGGACGAGATGACGATCGGCCGCACCGGCAACGAGGTGCTCGCCGCAACTCGGCGCCGGGCGATGGCGGCAGGGCTCCGCCCAACGGTCTACACCCACCCCATCGGGCTCCATGGTCACGCCGCCGGCGCCACGATCGGACTGTGGGACCAGCAGGAAGGGGTACCCGGCCAGGGTGACTATCCAATCCGACCCGACACCGCATGGTCGATCGAGCTCTCGGTGGAGGTCGACGTGCCCGAATTCGGTCACCCGGTGCGGATCATGCTCGAAGAGGACGCCTTCCACGATGGCGCCCAGGTGACCTTCCTCGACGGACGCCAGACCGACCTCTGGCTCGTCTGAGGAGCCGGGAACCCGCCTTCAGGTTCGGGACCCCAGGCCCTGGTGCGAGTGCAGCCCGTGTGGTCGGATGATCGCGACGGTCGCGTCGTTCCGACGCTGTACGGAAAGGCGGCAGGACATGAGCCAGGTGATCGTTGAGCGGTACTTGAAGGCGCACGCCGCCGACGCAAAGGCGGCCGCCGAACGGGAGCGGGGCCCGCGGGCGCACCCATTCGTCACCATCTCCCGCCAAGCCGGTGCCGGCGGGACAACCCTCGCTGAACGGCTCCTGGAGGCGTTCGCAGAGCAAGAGGACAGGGACTTGTTCGATGGATGGCAGGTCTTCGACCGTGCCCTCTGCGAGATCGTCGCAAAAGACCCCAACTACCGCCACTCGATCGATGCGCTGCTGACCGAGGAGTATCCATCGCGTACCGCCGACTTCTTCCGCCAGGTCATCGGCTCGACGATCGACCATGGGGTCCTCATGGATCGGGTGTTCCGGGTCGTTCGTTCCCTTGCGGCAATCGGCAAGGCCATCATCATCGGGCGCGCCGGCTCACAGGTCACCAAGGACATGCCCAACGGCTTGTCCTTACGTTTGGTCTCGCCGGAGGAGCGCCGCATTCAACACCTGGCGGAACTCGAGGATCTCACCGAACGGAAGGCCCGCTCGGAGGTCCGCAAGCGCGACGAGAGCCGCGCACGTCTCCTCAAGGCGCACTTCAACGTCGACATCAACGACCCGGCCGGCTACGACCTGACGTGGAACACCGGCACGTGCACGACTGAGGAGATGGTCGACACGATCGTCACCATGCTTCGGCATCGTGCCACGCGGACCGTGTCGCGGCAGGTGATGCACCACTGAGGTCGGTTGGGAAGCGGAGGCTTCGGGTTCAGTCGTCCCGCAGGAGTTCGGCTGCGATCTCCCGCATCTTGAACTTCTGGACCTTCCCGGTGATCGTCATCGGGTACTCGTCGACGATCCGCACGTAGCGCGGGATCTTGAAGTGGGCGATCCTGCCCCGACAGAAGTCCCGCAGGTCCTCCGACGTTGTGGTCGCCTCGGGACGAAGCTGGACCCACGCCATGACTTCTTCGCCGTACTTCTCGTCGGGAACCCCGATCACCTGGGCATCGACGACATCGGGATGCGTGTAGAGGAACTCCTCGATCTCCCGCGGGTAGATGTTCTCGCCTCCTCGGATGATCATGTCCTTGATCCGTCCGGTGATGCGGACGAATCCCTCGGCGTCCATCGTGCCGAGGTCACCGGTGTGCATCCAGCCGTCGGCGTCGATCGCCTCAGCCGTGCGGTCGGGATCGTTCCAGTAACCCAACATCACGGAGTAGCCGCGACCGCAGATCTCGCCGGTCGCGCCCCGTTCGAGGGTTGCTCCCGTCTCGACGTCGGCGATGCGGACCTCAACGTGAGGGTGGGCGGTCCCCACCGTCTCCACGCGACGATCGATCGAGTCGTCGCGTCGGGTTTGGGTCGAGACCGGCGACAGCTCCGTCATGCCGTAGGCGATCGTCACCTCGTCCATGTGCATCTCGGACATCACTCGTTTCATGACCTCGACCGGACACGGAGCGCCGGCCATGATTCCGGTTCGAAGGCTCGTGAGGTCGAGCTCCGCACAGAGCGGGTGTTCGAGCTCGGCAATGAACATCGTCGGAACCCCGTACAGGCTGGTGCACCGTTCGTCGGCGACGGAACGCAGCACGGCTTCGGCATCGAAACTCGGCCCTGGCACGACGATTGCGGCCCCGTGCGTCGTGCACGCCAGGTTGCCGAGCACCATCCCGAAACAGTGATAGAACGGGACGGGGATACACACCCGATCCTCCTCGGTGTAACCGCAGACTTCGCCGGTCATGAACCCGTTGTTGATGATGTTGCGATGCGAGAGCGTGGCTCCCTTGGGGAACCCGGTCGTTCCGCTGGTGTACTGGATGTTGATGGCGTCTCCGGGCTCCAACTCGTCTGCCCGTGCCATCAGCTCCGCCACACCAACGGTCGATGCGCCCGCGAGCAACGTGTCCCAACTCGCGGTGCCCAGAAAGATCGTCTCCTCGAGCGACGGCACTTGTGGCGCAACCGCAGCGACCATGGCCACGTAGTCGGAGGTCAGAAACCGCTCCGCCGCGACCAAGATCCGGCAACCAGACTGGTTGAGGGCGTACTCGAGCTCGCTCGTGCGATACGCCGGGTTGATGTTGACGAGGATCACGCCGACCTTGGCGGTGGCGTACTGCAGATGAACCCACTCGGCACAGTTCGGCGCCCAGATGCCCAGACGGTCACCCTGCTGCAGGCCTCGGGCCAGCAGCGCACGTGCCAGCAGATCGACGGCTTCGCCGAACTCGGCGTACGTCTGACGGATCCCCTGATGATCAACCACCAGGGCTTCACGGCCGCCGTGAGCGGCAATCGTACGATCGAGGTTGGCGCCGATGGTCTCGTCGATGAGCGGCGGCACGCTTGGGCCGGCGGACTGCGCGAGCGTCATGAAGTGGGCCTCCTGGTCACGAGCGGTGAGTCACTGGTTGTCGTCCCAGTGTGCCGACCGATCGCACCTCCCTCTAGGGGACACCGGCGTATCTCGCGGGCCGATCTCCTCGGCCGAGTCAGCCCTCGAGGAGACGCTTCAGGTTGTCGTAGTCGCGGGCGACCGAGGCCTTGACCATCCGCCGTACGAGGGGTGACGCCAGTGCGAACAGACCGTCGGGTCGCCCTTCGACGATCGCGGTCACTCGTGAACCGCCGCCCTCCGGATCAACGATCCTCGTGAAGGTGATCGGGAACGGCGAGACCGTCGTCGAGCCCTTGACGAGGCGACCGGGCTCGTACTCGACGATGGCGAACCGGGACTCGATCCGCCGTCCCACAAAGGTCGCGACTTGGGCGTAGGTGGAGCCGACACGCAGGGGCGGGCCTGAGGTGAAGTGGGCTTCTCGCATCCCCCGTTGCCAGAGTGGGTTGTTGGCGACGTCCGCGATGTACGCGAAGACCACATCAGGTGGCCGGTCGATCACGATTTCATTGACGACACGCACACCGGTCATGTCAGCTCACGCCAGGGTTGGAGAGGCGATCTCGAACACGCTGCGAGCGTAGTCGGCCAGCTTGTGCAGACCCTCGCCGTCCTCGGCGATGGCCGCATACGGCAGGATCGTGCCCTCCCACCCTTCGGTGTGCCAGGACGCCCCGTGAGGCAATTGGGTGCCCAGCAACACGTCATGCTCGAACGGCCAGGGGTTGCTGTAGAAGTACGGCTCGCCACCGGGATAGAAGCCGAGGTTGAGCTGGCTCGGGTATTCGGTGGTTTCGCCGTCCTCCTCGTAGCTCTCCGTCCGAGCACCGAACCAGTCGAACGCCAGATCGAATCCGTGAGGCCAAATCTGGACCGGGCTCGTCGGCCCGTCGATCGAAGCGCGATGCCGCTCGAAAACCATGGCGACATCGGTGAAGACGCCGAACATCAAGGTCGCCGTTGCCTCGTCGTATGACCGCGGATCGTCGCTCTCGAACTTCGACCGATTG